>CAYNUV010000043.1:0-12159 GCA_964400245.1 uncultured Ignavibacteriaceae bacterium | reverse complement strand
GATTTAATAAATAACGAGACTTATAAAATTGATGATAACAAAATTTCTTTATCTCTTTCTACTATAAGCTGTAAGATATTGAAAGTCGAATAGATATTGATGAAGCACCTTATTTACAAATTTAATCTGCAGAACGAGACATAATTTTAACCAAAGAGGAATTGATGAATCTTTCTCATATTAGATTAATATTTTTAATATTATCTGTATTAATTCTTTCTTCCTGCACGGAAAATAAAAAACATTTGCCGAAAACAGAACTGGAATTAAAAATGAATAACATTGCTGAAGCTTACGTTAAGCTTGTATTAAAGATAGGGCAGCACGATGCCGATTATGTTGATGCTTATTACGGGCCCGAAGAATGGAAACCCGCCGAATTAATTCACGATGGCAGCGATACATTAATTCATAAGCAGCTTGATGAAGAAGCTGACAATTTACTTAATGAACTTGAAACCCTCGCTCAATATCAAGCCACAGAACTTGAAACTTTAAGATACCGTAATCTTTATAAACAGGTTATGGCAGCAAAGACAAAATTATTTATGATCTCAGGCGGTCAGTTAAGTTTTGATGAAGAATCAAAATCACTTTATGATGCTGTCTCGCTTTCTTATCCTGAAGAGCATTATAAACTGATAATTGAAAAGCTTGATAAAATTTTACCCGGCAGTGGAGATATTTCCAAAAGAGTTAATGATTTCAAAAATCAGTTTATTATCCCAAAAGAAAACCTTGATGCTGTTTTTAAGGCGGCAATTGATGAATGTAGAAAAAGAACTCTTCAGCATATCCCGCTTCCTTCAAATGAAAATTTTAAAGTTGAGTATGTTACTGACAAACCATGGGGCGGCTACAATTGGTATAAAGGAAATAATTTTAGCGTTATACAGGTTAACACAGATTTACCGGTATTTATTGATCGCGCTGTTGATCTTGCAGCACATGAGGGATACCCCGGACATCATGTTTATAATATTTTGCTTGAAAAACTCTACCGGGAAAATGGCTGGGTTGAGTTTTGTGTTTACCCGTTGTTCAGCCCGCAATCTTTAATTGCAGAAGGAAGCGCAAACTACGGGATTGAAGTTGCATTTCCGGGCGATGAAAGAATTAAGTTTGAAAAAGAAGTTTTATTTCCTCTAGCGGGACTGAATCATGACAAAGCAGACGAATATTATAGTATGCTCTCACTTCTTGAAGGACTTGAGTTTGCAGGGAATGAAGCTGCAAGAAATTATCTCGATGGCAAATGGAACAAAGAAGAAACAAAAAATTGGCTTAATAATTATTCTCTTATGACTCCTGAAAAAACTGAAAAGAATATACAGTTTATTGAAAAGTACCGCAGTTATGTTATTAATTATAATCTTGGGAAAGAGATAGTTAAGAATTATATTGAAAAGAATGGGGGGACAGAAAATAATCCTGCAAAGAGATGGGAGATATTCCAAAAGATTTTATCAACACCACAAACCCCATCAGGATTAAATGAGTGAAGTGTTTATAGCCAACAGACCTCTGAAAAACTGTCATTCCCACGAAAGTGGGAATCCATAATATTGCCAAAAGAAATATATTCCCGTTTTCACAGGAATGACATTCAAACAAGTTATATAACCAACTCAGACAAAAATAAATTAACCATTTAATGCTTTTTTCAATTCAAATTTAACAAAATCAAATTGCTCTTTTCCCAAGCTTACTTCTTTGAATATTTCTGAAATGATTTCTTTTGAAATTCTTTTAAAATCTTTTTCTAAAGGAAGAATACAAACTCCTCCTAAATCCACAGCGGCAGGACTTAAAAGAATTTTATTTTCTCCTTCTTTGTAATACTGAGATGGCCTATGCTTTGCCCTTAAGAATATTAAAATTTTCCAGCCAAAATCCTGTTCATAAAAAGAAATAATATTCATCATCGGTTCTTTACTTGCGGATATTTTTGAATATATATCATAAAATAAATCAAAAACTTTTTCAGCAATCCCTATCTCAAGAGTTTCAATAGTGATATATCTTCTTAATCCATCATCAACTCCTGAAACCGTAAGTGAATCACTTTCGGTAAGGATATCTTCATACTTGCCTCGCGAAGCATGTTTATTTTTAAAAGAATGGAATTCATCATTAATCGAAAGAAATTCTTTAGTACCAGCCTGGAAGTGAAGATGATCCGGTGCTGAAGCCCCACATTCAGGCCCGTTATATATTACAGCATACTTTAAAAAATCTTTACTTGTTGAAAGCATTTTTCCAAACCATCCGGATATTTTTTGTGGAATATGGTTTAAATGTGCAATTGTAAAATGCTCAGGAAAAATCGGGAAAGGATTTACTAAGATTAAAAAATCTTCTTTATATAAAATTGTTTTTTGATCTTCATAAAGATTTGACGAACAGAGAAAGCATTTTCTTTCTTTAATTGATTCGGAATCAACATTAGCTGAACTTGATAGAAATCTGCCGGGGTTATGTTGAACTCTAATTGTGAATCCACCAAAGCGGAATGATTTTATTTCAACGTTGCTGATTGAATTATAATTCTTCGATAAATCAGCCCAATGTTTTTTTTGTTCTTCAAGAAGTAATGCTGCGGCACCCGAATAATTTTTTGCAGAAATAAAATTATCTAAATAAGGATGATTAAATAATATATTTTCCACTTGTTAATAAATTATTTTAAGGCGTGTGTCTTTAAAATAATGAAGCAATATTTCATCAAACTGGTAACCCCGTGCGGACATAACTGCTGCACCAATCTGGCAAAGCCCAACTCCGTGTCCCCAGCCCGCTCCATAAATTAAAAACTTTTGAGGCACACCATTTATTTCCTCACTTTTATCAATAATTATTGCACTGCTATAAAGATGCGATTCGGAAAGTACTTTCCTGATCTCAAGCTCCTTACCTATTGTAAGAGTTTTTTTAGAACCAACTATTTTAAATTTGATTAATCTTGCAGAGTCACCACGCTCAACAGGAACCAAATCTAAAATATCACCAAAATCAATTCCTGTTTTTGAATTAATAATTTTAGAAAGATGCTCTTGTGAATATTCAACTTTCCATCTGAAAAAGTCCTTCGTTTCCCTGTCATAATCCTGCAAAACCTGGTTCAGAATCCTGATATCGGATGTATTGCAGAAGGCAGCTGGATTTCCTGTAATCCATTTTCTTGCATTAAACTCAGAAGAGAAATTCAAATTAAAATTTTCAGGATCAAATTTGTAATCTACAATTGAAGAGAGATATTCATGTTTTACCGGCTCCCAAACATTCTCGAAAGATTCTGAAATACCTCCGCAGCATTTTGAATATCGCGCATCGCAGATTTTATTATCATAAAAAAGAACAATTCCTCTTGTCTGCTGAACAGCGCTTCGTGAATTCTCAGTTGCTATTTTTGAAATTCCCTGGTACCTCTGGCAGTGGTCATCTGCACAAACATCAAAGAGTGTATGATCTTCCCTGTCGTTCCATTTTATTATTTCATTATCTGTCTGAAAGAATGATTTATAATTCCCTTCTTCATTCTTTAAATATTTTGCTCTTTCCATTTGGGCAAGCAGCCAGCTTCTTGAAACAATAGCATGTGCTTTTAAAAGCTGCAATGAACTTTTCGAGCTCATTTCCGATGAAATAACGCTTGTAAGATATTGCCCGATGGGAAGAATATTTATAACCCAGACAATATTCTTTTCGCTAAGGAGCTTTAATGAACCTGTGAATCTCTGCTTCTCTTTTCTTTCCCAGTGAAATTTCTTGCCAATAGGAACATCTTTGATAAGAAAAGAATCTGCTACCGGATCGCTGGGCTCAAATATTATTTCATTTGAGACTTCAATTTTATCTTTTATTCCTTTGCAGATGATCCGGTCTTCTTCAGCTTTTATGGAAAATCTTCCGCTGAACGATTGTTTAAAACCCATAACGGTATAATCACCATACAGCTCAAAGTTTACTTCTTTCTCCGAAAGAATACCAACACTTATAAAAGGCTCTTTAATAAACATTTATCTTGATCTTAAGTAGAATTAATTTCAGGAAAGAATATACTCATTAGCATTATTATTTTACATGGCATTTGCAATCTACTTTTGGGATATTATAGGAAACTTTTTAATTTGCTTGTTACCTTAAGACATTCATTTTATGCAAAAAGAGAATTCTAAAATAGTAAACATAATTGGTTTCCCGATGGATCTTGGCGCCGACAGGAGAGGAGTTGATATGGGGCCATCGGCGTTGAGGATTGCCGGGCTTAAAGAAAAACTTGAAAATTTAGGATACAAAATTATTGATAGCGGTGATATTTTTGTACAGATAAAAGAAAAACAAAAAATATCCAATCATAAGCTTAAATATCTTAATGAAATTTTAAAGACATCAAGAAAACTTGCAGGAAAAGTTGAAAGAGTTCTTGAGAAAGGACAATTCCCGCTTTGTCTTGGTGGAGACCATTCGATGGCAATCGGAACAATTGCAGGAATTACTTCTTACTGCAAAAAGCACAGGCTAAAACTTGGTGTTATCTGGGTTGATGCACACTCTGATATGAATACCGATGATACATCTCCAAGTGGAAATATCCATGGAATGCCCCTCGCCGTTTCACTTGGATTAGGTAACGAAAAGCTCGTGAACCTGCTGGGATTTTCCCCAAAACTAAAATCCGAAAACTGTGCTTTAATTGGAGTAAGAAGCATTGATGGGCTTGAAAAAATAAATATTAAAAAACTGAATCTCCCGGTCTATACAATGACCGATATAGATAAGCTTGGTATACACAGAATTATTGTTAAAGTTTTGAAGCAGTTCAGAGAAAAAGTTGATCATATTCATGTTAGCTTTGATCTTGACAGCGTTGATCCGACAATTGTTCCCGGAGTTGGAACACCTGTACCGGGCGGACTAAGTTACAGGGAAGCTCATCTTTTAATGGAGTCAATTGCTGAATGCGGATGTATGGCTTCACTCGAAATTACGGAAGTAAATCCCATTCTCGATAACAAAAATAACAGTGCAATTTTTGCAACGGATCTTATTGCTTCAAGTATGGGGCAAAGAATTCTCTAACTAAAAACAGATTCTAATATTTTTGAAAAATAACCAGCCAATCCTCATATACCTGCTAACATTTCTTGCCCTCTCCATAATTTTAAAATTATTCGGAATTATTAATATTGAAAGCACTGAGCTTATCGGCTACGCATTAATTTTTTATGGAATAAGCCTTGTCTATAATTCGTTTGGACAAAACCGGGTAGGGATTTTATTTACGGGAGCTACATTGTTCCTTGTTGGTTTACTTCTTTTTCTTTTAAGCAATTTTAATTTTAACGATAAGAAGGATATTATTTTCCCATCTGTGCTTTTCATCCTGGGTATTAATTTTCTTATGCTTTTCTTTGATGATCCGGCTAAGAAAAATTTTCTTGCAATCTCTGCTACGTTAATTCTTTCAGGAATTATTACAACTAGTTTCCTGGGTACAATAACTTTTCAATCTTTTCTATTAACAATTGCTGATATAGCTTTTAAATACTGGCCGGTTTTATTAGTTGCAGTTTTGTTATTGGTTATACTTCAGAGGGACAATAGAAAGAATTTATAGCTGTCCGATCTTTCCTTTCAGGTAAACTTTTGAGCCGGGACTTTTCGAGCCGGTATCTTGAGACTCAACGACAAAAAATTCAATCGGATCGCCGGTTGCAAATTCCGGGATTGTAAAAGGATAATATTCGGGTCCGGATGAAACTTTAAATACACCAAGCGAAATAAAATTTCCGTTAAAGTTTCCCCAAAGCTGGTAAGCGCTTTCCGAATCTAAAATCGGAAGGCTGAGAATATTCAGATAACCCTTTTTATCTTCCAGACTAAAAATAATGTAACCATCGCTTAATAAAGATTCCCCGGTATTTTCTAACCTTATATTCTGAGGATTCCTTAAATCACCAAGCCCGGGAATTATAGGGCGATTTTGATTCTCAGTAATAATTGCATTTAATCTTGTATTAAGCTTTTCAATCTGATTTTCGTAGTAAAGCGTTCTGTCATTATAAAAAAGATAAGCCATTACTGCGGAAGCAATAAAAACTACTATTAAAGCTATAATCATAATTGAAGCATAACTTCTCTTTTTTTCAAACTCGTTTTGCGAAGCAAGCACTTCATCAGGAATATCTATAAGAAGAGCATCTAATTTTTTTTCTTCCGGCTTAAAAGGAGTAACCCGTTCAAAATCTTCAACGCTTCTTTTTCTCCTTTCTATTTTTTCCTGAGTTTCAGTCAGGCTTTCAATTCTGTCATATTTTACTCTGGTAGTAATATTTTTACTTTCTTTATCGCTTTCAATTTTAAATCTTGATGTAACAGAAGGTACAGGCTCATATTTAGATTTATCATTCCGATATTGTCTAACCATTGAATCGCTTTTTAAATTACTAACATTATTAATAATCTTTTCCTTTAATTTTAAAGATGGCATTTCAAGATCAAGAATAACCGGTAACAATGAAACGAGATTTTGATAATCACCAAAAGTTTTCCATGGAAATGGCTCGGCAGATTTAAATTTGACAAATGTTTCCAGATGTTCTTCAATGCTCAGGCAGCCAAGAACATAAGGATAAATCATCTCGATAGATTCGTTCTTTATTGACAAAACAGACGGCTTACCCGTAAGATTTTCATTCAGATTTACTAAGGAAGTTTTTATTTTTGATTTAACTGTTGTAAGCGGAATCTTTAATTTCTCTGCTATCTCTTCCTGGGTGAGTCCTTCATAAAATGCAAGATAGATAACATACTGCTGAGCATCAGTTAAACTATTAAGAGCGGCTTCAATTTTAGGTTTTAATTCTAAAGCTTTATTGAGATCTAAGGGTTCAATAAGATGAGAAATTTTTGGGACTATAAAATCGTTTCCGGGTTCCTGTTCGTCTCCGGGCAATAAATTTTTCCCATTCCTCAATTCATAAACAGCTTTATTCTTTGCAAGATTTATTAGCCAGGCGTATGTGTTCTTTGTGCTGAAATCAAAGTAGTTTATTTTTTTTCTTATAAGATGAAAAGTTTCTTCAAGAATATCTTCCGCCAGCTTTTCATCTATAACTATTTTCTTAATTAAAGTAAAAAGTAAGGGTGCATACTTATCATACAAAACTTCCAGAGCTTTTGAATCGGATTCAAAAATCCTTTGCATCAATTCAATTTCAGATACGTCAATATTTGTATTCAAATCTATTTCATTCTTGTTTATATGATTTGAAAGGTATAACTAACCATACTAAAAATCAATTCTGAATTGATGAAATACATATCTTTAATTGCTGCAAAATCTCAGTTTAATGCAGCTTATGTATTTTGTTTATGCTTATCACATTATTTATTATTTTTACAACAATTACAAATACAATATCGAAATGACATCCAGGGAAATAAGACAGCAATTTTTAGATTTTTTTAAGAGTAAAGATCACAGGATTGTTCAAAGCTCGCCGGTAGTTCCTTTTGATGACCCGACATTGCTTTTTACTAATGCCGGTATGAACCAGTTTAAAGATGTTTTTCTCGGAACAGGTTCACGGGAATATAAACGTGCAGTCGATACACAAAAATGTATTCGGGTAAGCGGCAAGCATAATGATCTTGAAGAAGTTGGCTACGATACTTACCATCATACTTTTTTTGAAATGCTTGGCAACTGGTCTTTTGGAGATTATTATAAAGCTGAAGCTATTGAGTGGGCATGGGAAATATTGACCGAAGTCTGGAAGCTTCCTAAAGAAAGACTTTGGGCAACTGTTTTTAGGACGGATGATGAAGCTTTTGAATTATGGAAAACAAAAACCGGAATAAATCCAAATCATATTCTTCGCTTTGATGAAAAAGATAATTTCTGGGAAATGGGCGAAACCGGTCCTTGCGGCCCTTGTTCGGAAATTCATATTAATTTTAGTAATGATTACGATAATCCCAAATTAGTAAATGCAGGGGTTCCGGAATGTATGGAAATCTGGAATCTTGTATTCATCCAGTATAACCGCGATGAAACGGGAAAACTGCATGAGCTTCCCGCAAAACATGTTGATACAGGGATGGGATTTGAAAGAGTCTGCTCAATCCTTCAGAAGAAAAACTCAAACTATGATACGGATGTGTTTACGCCATTGATAAATGAAATTTCAAAAATCTCCGGAATCAAGTATGAGAAGGAAGAAGATAAGATTCCAATACGAGTAATTGCAGACCACACAAGAGCATTAACTTTTGCAATTGCAGATGGTGCAAACCCCGGAAATGATGGACGAGGTTATGTTCTGAGAAGAATTTTACGAAGAGCAGCGAGATATGGCAGGAAACTGAATTTGCAGAAACCATTTATTTATCAGCTTGTTAATGTATTGGTTGAAACAATGGGAGATGTTTTCCCGGAGATTAAGGAGAAGAAAGAGTTTGTTGAAAAAGTAATTAAAGCTGAAGAGGAAAGTTTTAATGCGACTCTCGACAAAGGGCTTGAATTATTTAATGATATGGCTATAGATGCTTTAGAATGGCAATGCATACACGAGAACTATCTATTTAGAATAAATAAATATGAATTTATCAATATATTCAAACGCTCCGAAGAAGAAATTAAAGGTTTTTGGCCAAAGAATGATGAGGGGAGAAACCTTATTCTTGAAACTTATTGGAAAGATTGGTCACCATCTAATTCTCGATTCCTTTTTGAAGAACCTCCCAAAATAAGTGGTGAACAGGTCTTTATGTTATACGATACTTTTGGATTTCCTGTTGATTTAATAAAAGTTATGGCAAGTGAAAAAGGTTTTACTATTGATGAAGAAGGTTTCAATAAGTTAATGGAGGAGCAAAAGGAAAAATCTCGAAAAGGACAGAAAATATTTACTACTGTTAAATCTTTCCCCATTAAAGCATCAATTAAATTGATTGATGAGATTGCTGAATTTGTTTCAACAATAGAAAAAGAAACTGAATTTGCCGGCTATGATGAATTAAAATCAGAGGCTAAAATAATTGGCTATAAGCGAGATAATGGAAACGATCTTGTCGTACTTAACAAAACCCCCTTTTATGTAGAATCCGGTGGGCAGATAGACGACCTCGGTTACATCATTTTTGAAACCACACCATTAAATGTTATTGATGTTACAAAAGTTGATAACAAAACTGTTCATATAATAGAGAATCCGAAAAACAAGCCGATATCAACAGACAGAAAAGTGCTTGCACATGTAGATGAAAAGCGTCGTTGGGATATAATGCGTAATCATACTGCGACTCATTTTCTTCATGCAGCTTTAAGAAATATTCTGGGAACACATGTTCATCAGGCTGGCTCTTATGTTGGGCCGGATAGATTGCGTTTTGATTTTTCGCACTTCTCTAAGGTAGATGAAAGTCAGCTTAAAGAAATTGAATATTCAGTTAATGAAGAGCTTAGACAAAATTATGAATTGCAGCATCACCGAAGTATTCCTTTTGATGAAGCCAAAAAGATGGGTGCTCTGATGTTCTTTGGTGACAAGTATGGTGACAAAGTTAATGTTGTTCAATTTGGAGAATTTACAAAAGAGTTTTGCGGCGGGACTCATGTTAAAAATTCTTCGCAGATAGGTTTGTTTAAAATCATTAGTGAGGCATCCACATCAAGCGGTGTAAGAAGGGTTGAAGCTGTAACCGGTTTGGGCATTGAAATTTATATTCAATCACAAATTGAACATCTAAAATCTTTTGAAGAAAAGATTGCTCATCTTCATGATGAAAAGAAGAAAATAGAGAAAGAATTATCTGAACTAAAGTTTGAAGGAAAAAAAGAACAGATTTCAGCTGTTCTTGAAAAATTTTCCGAATTAAATGGAATAAAAATTTATAAAGCTCTGGTTTCTACAGAAAATAATGAAGAGCTTAAATCGCTTGGAGATGAATTAAGGGAAAAGATTAAAGGTTCGGTGGGAGTTTTATTTTCCATAATAGATAATAAAGTTGGAATTGTTTGTGTTGTAACAGATGATCTTATAAAAGAAAAAAAATTAAGTGCTGGTAAGATAGTTGGAGAGCTTGCAAAACTTGTCGGCGGCGGCGGCGGTGGAAAACCTCACCTTGCAACTGCTGGAGGAAAAGATATTACTAAAATTCAATTTGCTTTAGGCAAAGTTGAAGAAATAACAGAAAGTTTTCTTAATCAATAATTAATTTTCAAATGGGAGAACAATGGATCACAATTTAATTACTACTGCCTTTACAATTGATGGATACAGGATAAAACAAAATCTTGGCGTAATAAGAGGTATAATAGTAAGATCGCGTTCAATATTTGGAACTATAGGCGCGGGATTTCAAACATTAGTTGGAGGCAATATTTCTTTATTCACCGAGTTGTGTGAGAAAACAAGAAAAGATTCTTACGAACTAATGATTGCACATGCGGAACAAATCGGTGCGAATGGAATAATCGGCTTCAGGTATGATGCAAATGAAGTTATGTCCGGAGTTACAGAAGTTCTTGCTTATGGAACTGCGGTGATACTTGAAAAAGTTTAATGAGTAAAACACGTATAAAATACATTTGCTCAAGCTGTGGATATGAATCACTCAGGTGGCTTGGCAAATGCCCGGAATGCGATAACTGGAATACCTTTACTGAAGAAATAGTTGAAACAAATAAAAAGAAAGCCGTTGCATATAAAGGAACACTCAATCTAAAAAAAATAGATGAGCTTGAAGGTGTTGAAAAAAACCGGATTGTTACAGGAATAAGTGAACTCGACAGAGTTTTGGGCGGCGGTTTTATTCCCGGTTCAGTTATTCTGCTTGGCGGTGATCCGGGAATTGGTAAATCAACTCTTGCAATGCAGGCAGCTTCTAAAATAAACAATAAAGTTCTTTATATAACCGGGGAAGAATCAACTGCTCAGATTAAAATGAGGGCGGCAAGGCTTAAAATTCAATCTGATAATTTTTATGTTCTCGCAGAAACAGATTTAAATATTATTATTGCGTCAATCAATTCTCTCTCACCTTCTTTTGTTGTTATAGATTCAATCCAAACAATGTACAGAAGTGAACTGGATAATTCTCCCGGGACAATTACACAAATAAGAGAATGCACATCTCATCTGATGGAGACAGCAAAGAAAAGTGAAGTTGCAATTCTTATAGTCGGGCATGTAACAAAAGAAGGATTCATTGCCGGGCCAAAAGTTCTTGAGCATATAGTTGATACTGTAATTCAATTTGAAGGTGAATCGCAACATTCATTCAGAATATTAAGAACACAGAAAAACCGTTTCGGTTCAACAAACGAAATTGGAATTTTTGAAATGCATGAGGATGGACTGACCGAAGTTAAAAATCCAAGTGAATTATTTTTAAGTGAACGAGATAAAGACATTTCTGGTTCTGCAATAACAGCAAGCATTGAGGGCACAAGACCAATTCTGCTTGAAGTACAGGCTCTTGTTACTCCATCAAGCTTTGGTAATCCGCAAAGAGTTGCAACAGGATTTGATTACAGGAGACTATCAATCCTTCTTGCTGTTCTTGAAAAAAGAAGCGGGCTCAGGTTATCTGCAAATAATGTTTTTCTAAATATGGCTGGCGGTGTAAAGATAGACGAGCCTGCTGTTGACCTTGCAGTGTGCTGCAGTATAGCATCAAGTTTAACAGATAAATTGGTTTCTGCTAAAACCGTTATAATAGGAGAAATTGGTCTTGGCGGTGAAGTAAGAAGTGTAAATCATATTGAAAAAAGAATACAGGAAGCACAAAAGTTAGGCTTTGATAAAGTAGTAATCCCACATAATAATACAAAGGGATTGAAGGTATATTCATCAATTAAGATAGTTGGAGTTGAAAGCTTAACCGAAGCAATTAATGACCTAATAAAATAAGGAATACTTTCCAAAATCATTTTTAAATTTTCCTTTTGTTTTATTCATTAATAATACTATCTTATTCACGCGGTTTTAATAGCCGCTTCATTTTTGTGTAACTTTCGTTAGAGGTAGTTAGTGAGTACTAAATTGTTCGTGGGAAGTCTTCCCTGGGCGGTTAACGATGACATCCTGAAAGCTGCTTTTGAAGCTCATGGTAAAGTTGTTTCTGCCAAAGTTATTACCGATCGTGAGA
>CAYNUV010000042.1:0-12170 GCA_964400245.1 uncultured Ignavibacteriaceae bacterium | reverse complement strand
CCTGTCCACGCTGTGGAAACGAACAGGCAAGAAGCGATGAATGTGAAAATTGCGGTTCCCTTTATGATCCTTCTGAATTAATAAATCCTAAAAGTAAAATAACAGGTGAAACTCCTTCATTAAGAGAGACATCTCATTATTACTTCCCTCTTGGTAAATATCAGCCTGCACTAGAAAAATATGTTGAGGAGATGAATAAAAAATATGGGTGGAAAGATAATGTATTGCAATACTGCCGCGGCTGGTTTAAAGAAGGGTTAAAAGAGAGAGCAATTACACGTGATCTTGACTGGGGAATAAAAGTTCCTGTTGATTCTGCTGCAGGCAAAGTTATTTATGTCTGGTTTGAGGCGGTACTTGGTTATATCTCATCAATGAAAGAATATTCTCAGAAAAAAGGTGAACCTGATCTCTGGAAAAAATACTGGCAGGATCCCAAAACAAAATATATTGCTTTCATTGGAAAAGATAATATTGTATTTCATACCATAATTTTCCCTGCAATTCTGATGGCATGGAATGAAGCAGGTAAAGAACAATATTGTTTGCCGCAAAACGTACCAGCAAATGAGTTCCTCAATTTTGAAGGAAAGAAATTTTCTAAAAGCAGAGACTGGGGAATTGATGTTACTGATTTCCTTTCGATTTTTCCTGTTGATCCGCTTCGTTATACACTTGCAGCTAATTTACCTGAAACAAGGGATACTGATTTTTACTGGAAAGAATTCCAGGCGAGAAATAATAATGAGCTTGCAAATATTCTTGGAAATTTTATTAACAGAACGTTAACATTTATTCATAAAAATTTTGAAGGTAAAATTCCCGGAAATATTTTCGGTGATAATGACTTTAAGACGTTAGATCAAAATATGTTGTTGCTATTAAAAGAACATCCAAAAAAAATTTCCAAGCTAATTGAATCATATAAAATAAAAGAAGCCACCTTAGAAGTAATGAATCTTGCCAGAGAAGCAAATAAATATTTTGATGTTTCTAAACCTTGGGAGACACTTAATTCTGATAAAGAAAAATGTGAATTGACTCTTTACATATGTACTGAGATAATTTATACATTGGCACATCTCTTTGAACCAATTATACCATTTACATCTGAAAAAATATTTAGGATCTTAAATGCCCAAAAAACTACTTGGGATAATTGTGGTAAATTATCGCTTATGTCGGGCAGTAAACTTAATCAGTCAGAAATACTCTTTCCCAAAATAGAAGATGAAATAATTGAGAAACAAATGGAAAAATTACAATCACAAACAACAGAAAAAGAACCTGTTAATGATCTGATTACTTATGATGATTTTATGAAGGTACAACTTAAAGTTGCTGAAGTTATTACGGCAGAAAAAGTTGAGAAAAGTGAAAAGTTGCTAAAACTGAAAGTCCGGTTAGATAATGGTGAGCGGCAGGTTATTGCTGGAATCGCAAAATCATATTCTCCTGAGGATGTTATCGGAAAAAGAGTAGTAATTGTGGCTAACCTGAAACCGGCAAAGCTTATGGGACTTAGTTCTGAGGGAATGATCCTCGCAGTTGAAAATAGTGAAGGAAAGCTTGAAGTCCTTACTATTCCCGATAAAGTAAATAATGGTACTCGTGTTAAGTAATTTCCATTTCAAAAATAAAAAAGAAAAACTTTATTAACTTTTTTCTACTGTTTACCTTGATTTTCAGGGTACACGTAACTAAACTTGTCAGCTAAAAATGTTAAAAAATAAGGAGACTAATAAATGATTCTTCGGACGATTCTACTATTTTCAGCAGGGCTTCTTTTGCTTTTAAGTTCCTGCACACCCGAACACTCTCAAATTGTCCTTGCAAAGTACGGCGATTATGATATTAAGATGGATGAATTTGAAAAAGCTTATGTGAAGAATGTTGGGAACTATGAAAAAGCTAAAAGTGACAGCTTAAGCAGGATGAAGAATTTTCTCGAATTATACCTTAACTTTAAAATGAAATTAAGGGATGCTTTAGTTAGAGATTTTGACAAAGATCCGGCATTACTTGCCGAATTGACCGATTATAAAGAAAAAGTTGGAGTGACTTACCTTCTTGAAAAAAAATTAGTCGAGCCTTCATTAAGAAATTTGTATGATAGAAGAAAATGGGACTACAGAGCAAGCCATATAATGATTAGAACTGAACCGGGTAAAGAAGAACAAGGAAGACTTTTGGCTGCTGCTATTTTGGATAGTATTAAAAATGGGGCTAACTATGAAGATATGGCGAAAAGACATTCACAGGATCAGTTTTCAGCTCCTTCAGGCGGAGATCTTTTTTATATAACAGGTGGTCTATTACCAATCGAGTTTGAAGATGCAGTTTATGCAACTGAGACAGGAAAAATTTATCCTGAATTAGTCCAGACAAGATACGGTTTTCATATAATTAAGGTGACTGAAAAGAAAGAAAGAACCCCATCAATTAAAGCCAGTCATATACTTATAGATTTTATGGATGAAAACGGAACGATGGATACTCTTGCTGCAAAATCAAAAGCTGATTCTTTACTTGTAAGAATTCACAATGGTGAAGACTTTGCGGCACTTGCGATTGAAAATTCAGAAGACCCGGGATCTAAACCAAATGGCGGAGACTTAGGATTCTTTGAAAGAAGAATGATGGTTAAAGAATTTGACGAAGTTGCTTTTAATCTCGGAATAGGGGAAGTATCTGATGTTGTAAAAACTAATTTCGGATTCCATATAATTAAAGTTACTGATAAAAAACCTTATCCATCTTTTGATGAGGACAGAGAGAATCTTAAAAAACTGTTTGAAAGACAAAGCTATCAAATAAAACGAGGAGAATTAATCGACAGTCTTCGTGGTAAATTCAATTATAAAATTAATGAGGAAACTGTAAATTTCATTATCTCAAACAGCGATTCAGTTAAATTGGATGCTGAACATCCTAAGCTTTCCGAGTTTAAGGATAAAACTCTTTTCAATTATGCAAATAAAACTGTAACCACAGGTGAGTTTTTTGAGAAAGTGGCTGATAAAAAAGAATTTTACAAAAAACTTATTAATGTAAGTATCATTGATGGAACAATTAAGGCTGTTAGTGAAGATTATCTTTTAAATGAAGAAGCTCTCAATCTTGAAAAGACTGATGAGGAATTTGCAGGGCTTATGGAAGATTACAGGAATGGAATTTTTATCTTCAAACTTCAGGAAGAAGAAGTATGGAATAAAATTGAACTGGATAGCACAAAACTTTATGATTACTATCTAAAGAATCAAGATAATTACAAGTGGAATGACAGGGTAAGTTTCGTTGAAATATTTTCTGCAAATGATTCACTAATAAATATTTATTATGACCAATTGAAAAAAGGTGCCAACTTTGAAGAATTAGCTTCCTCATTTACAGAGAGACTTGCTATGAAGGAAAAAGGCGGCGTTTATCCTCTGAATGAGATAAAAAAATCTGATGATATTAAAACTTCTAATTTGTATGAAGAAGCCAGCAAACTTAAAAACCCGGGAGATTATTCGGTGCCGTTGAAAGTAACCGGGGGCTATTCTATTCTTATGCTTATAGAAAAAGATTCTGCAAGGCCAAAAACTTTTGAAGAAGCAAGAGCCGAAGTTGCAGGTTCTTTCCAGGAAAGTGAAAGTAAAAGATTTGAGAACGAGTATCTTGAAAAATTAAAGAAAAGATATGTGCCGGAAATTAATTATTCCAAACTTGAACAGGCATTTATGGAACAAAAATAATCTGCTTTTGGTTTTTATTACCGCAGTCTTTTTTTCAGGCTGCGGTAAGGAACCTGATAAGAAAGATTATGTTGCAAGGGTGAACAATTCCTATCTTAACAAGAACGAACTGGATAAAATGACAGACACTTCATATAAAAATAATTTTTACAGGAGTGAAATAATTAGAAATTGGATTGACCGTGAATTGTTGTACCAGCAGGCTATAAGTGAAGGCATTGTTGATGAAGAAGAGTTTATCAGGACTGTTGATGAGTCCAGGAAATCACTTGCTGCTGCAATGTTTTTAGAAAAAATTTCTGATCAATATGATTTTAAATACACCGATGACGACCTGGAGAATTTTTTTAATTCGAATAAAGATGATTTTAAGCTTACCCACAACACCTATCTTCTTAATGAAGCAGAATTTACAACAGAAGAGGATGCGATTGATTTCAGGACATTAGTTTTGCAGAAGGATTGGCAGAATACAATTGAATCAAGCAGATACGACAATCTTATTAAGAAAGAAAGCAATTCTCTTTTAAGTGAAGATGAAGTGTATCCTCTTTCAGTGAGAAATATTTTAGAAGAACTATATCCCCAGGAAATAAGCATCGCTATTAATACCGGCTCTTCAACTTACACGATTGTCCAGATAATTGAAAAATATCCGGTAGGAACAATTCCTCCTTTCAATCTTATAAAGAAAAAAGTTGAAGAAAGATTTATATCAAGTGAGAAGCGAAAATATTTAAACGAGTACATTAAACGTCTATATTCAGACAATGAAATTGAAGTTAAAAACCAGGATAAAAAATGAAATTTAAAATTTTAATTATGATAGTGTTGCTTTCTGTTTCACTTTATTCACAGGAAGTAATTGATAAGATTATTGCAGTTGTAGATGATGAAATTATTCTTAAAAGCGAGTTCGATTTCCAGGTTAATCTTCTTTCGGCACAAAAAAATGTTGATCCGAATACACCGGGATTTAAAGAAAATGTTTTAAATGCTTTAGTTGAAGAAAAACTTGTTTTTGCTCAGGCAAATCTTGATTCAATTATAGTTTCCGATGAAGAAGTGAACCAGAGAATTGAATATCAGGTTGATATGTTCATACAGCAGTATGGATCAAAAGAAAAAGTAGAGCAGATTTACGGGATGAGCATTGAAAAGATTAAACGTGAAATGAGAGATGATGTCAGGAAAAATTTAATGATTCAGCGTCTTCGTGAACAAAACTTTGCAACTGTTGAAGCATCGAGGCGCGAAGTGGAGGAATTTTTTGTGAAGTACAAAGACAGTCTTGGTGTAATTCCGGAGAAAGTAAAAATATTTCACATCTACAGGAATCCCAAAGCATCTGATGAAATAAAAAAGCAGTCATTCGAACGTGCTAAATTAATACTCGATTCCATTAAAGCCGGTGCGGATTTTTCTCCAATGGCTAAATTGTATTCTGAAGATCCGGGCAGTGCGGCACAGGGCGGAGATCTTGGTTTTGTAAAGCGCGGAGTCTTTTATCCTGAATTTGAATCAGCTTCTTTTTCACTTGAGACAGGGGAGATTTCGAATGTTGTTGAATCTCCGGTTGGATTTCATATTATACAGTTGCTTGAAAAAAGAGGTGAGTCAATTCATACACGGCATATTCTTATAAAAATAAAAACCGATGATAAAGCTGATGTAAAAACAATTGATTTTCTTTCTGATCTGCGTGACAGTATTCTGAAAGGCCATGGTACATTTTCGGAGTTTGCTAAGAGATATAGTGAAGATAAAGAGACTGCTGCTTTCGGCGGTGAGCTTGGAACTTTTTATCAGAATCAGCTTGATAAAACCTTAATTGATGTTGTAACAAAGCTTAAAGAAGGTGAAATAAGTTTTCCTAAAAGAATTGAATATGCACCGGAGAATTATGGTTATCACCTGGTTTACTTGGAAAAAAGAGTTCCCCAGCATGCTGCAAATCTTGAACAGGATTATGATGAAATAAAAAGAATTACAGATGAATATAAAAGACAGGAAAAATACCAGGTCTGGATTAATGAATTGAAAGAAAAGATTTTCTGGGAAGTAAGAATTTAAATCGTAGCACAGACCTGTCTGCCAACAGGCAGGGTATTAAATCTGTACTATATATTTTTTAATTGTTTTAAAATATTAAGTATGACTGAATGGTTGAATGAATGAATTTATTTTAAAACATTCAATCATTCATCTATTCATTCATAACTTAAAAAATTTTAGTGAAATATAAATCAGGAATTTATTTTGAATAATAAAATTGAAACTCAGGACGATGTTAAATTAGTTGACCAGTTAAGTACAACAGTTAAGAACATTAAAAATGAAATTGCTAAAGTAATTGTTGGACAGAATGAAATAATTAACCAGCTTTTAATTTCTCTCTTTGCAAAAGGGCATTGTCTTCTTATCGGTGTTCCCGGACTTGCGAAAACACTTCTCATAAAAACTCTTGCCGAAGTAATGGATCTGAAATTCAGCAGGATACAATTTACTCCTGATTTGATGCCCAGCGATATTACAGGTACGGAAATAATTGAAGAAGATGCGATTACAAGGAAAAGAGATTTTCGTTTTATTGCGGGACCTGTTTTTGCAAATGTTATTCTTGCAGATGAAATAAACAGGACTCCTCCAAAAACTCAAGCCGCACTTCTTGAAGCAATGCAGGAACACAGGGTAACTGCTGCAGGAGTTACTTACACACTTGATGAACCGTTTTTTGTTCTTGCCACTCAAAATCCTATTGAGCAGGAAGGAACATATCCATTGCCCGAAGCTCAATTGGACAGATTTATGTTTAACCTTTGGCTCGATTATCCTTCATTCGAAGAAGAAGTGAAAGTTGTGCAGACAACCACAAGCATGTACACACCCCAGTTAAGTAAAATTCTTAATGCTAAGGAAATAATTAATTTTCAGCAGCTTGTAAGAAAAGTACCTGTTGCAGAAAATGTAATTGAGTTTGCCGTCAGAACTGCGAATATGACAAGACCGGTAAACGTGCATTCACCTCAATTTGTAAAAGACTGGATTACGTGGGGCGCTGGTCCAAGAGCTTCGCAATACTTAATACTTGCTGCAAAAACAAAAGCAGTTACAGAAGGAAGATTCACACCAAACATTGATGATGTAAAATCCGCAATGATCCCCGTTCTCCGCCACCGCATAATTACAAACTTTAACGCAGAAGCAGATGGAATTACTTCTTTGGAAGTGATAAACAGGTTGATGAAAGAAGTGAACTAAATTCCATTCTTCATAATTCACATTATAACTTCAGATTTTTATTTTATAAATTCTTAATAAATTAAAAAATATTTATTTACTATTAAACCGGATTAAAAATGTCTGCATACATAATTGTAGAAGTTAAAGTAAAGGATCCTGTAAGATATGAGGATTACAAAAAGCTTACTCCTGGTTCACTTAAACCTTATGGAGGAAAATTTATTGTTCGCGGCGGTAAAACAGAATTAATTGAAGGAACACAAGAACCGGAACGAATTGTAATTCTTGAATTTGAAAATACTGAAAAAGCAAAAGCCTGGTGGAACTCTCCCGAGTACAGTGAAGCAAAAAAACTCAGGCACTCTACAGCAGAATCAAGAATGATACTAGTTGAGGGTGTTTAACGATCCTTCCTGAATCTTTTTTATTTGTTTATTTTAGCAAAGTATGTTTAGGAAATTTGTACCTCAACCGCTCTGGTCTTTACTTCGAAATATCAGGAATAATTTCCGGAGGATAATATATTCCGGGAATGAACGCCTTTGTCCTGTCTGTAATAAAACATCAAAAAGATTCGTAAAATTTCGTTCAAGGGAAGAAGCTATATGTGTTCATTGCCTCTCATTGGAAAGACACAGGTTTGTATGGTATTATTTTAAGGAAAGAACAAATCTTTTTAAAAAAGAAAATATAAAAATGCTTCACTTTGCACCCGAAGCTGCTTTTGAAAAATTGTTAAAGCAGCACTTGGGTTCAGGTTATCTGACCACAGATTTATTTAATACAAATGCAATGGTTAAAATGGATATTACTGATATTCAATATCCTGATGAATCATTCGATGTAATATATTGCAGTCACGTTCTTGAACATGTTCCTGATGATAAAAAAGCAATGAATGAAATGTTCAGAGTTTTAAAGCAGGATGGCTGGGCAGTTTTGATGGTTCCCGTTAACTTTGATAAAACAATTGAGGATCCTTCTATTACCGATCCTGCAGAGCGATTGAAATTATTCGGACAGGAAGATCATGTTCGGAGTTATGGTCCTGATTTCAAGGATAGGTTAGAAAATACCGGATTTAAAGTTAAAGTTATAACTCCTCAGGCTATTCTTAAGAAAGAAGAAATAATTCATATGGGGATTACGAAAGGACCTGGTGATATTTTCTATTGCACTAAAAATTAAATCTTCTTTATTATTGATATTGATGGTTATCAATCATTTTATAAAGCATAAAATTAATTTATAGGTCTTATTTTCATTCTATATATCGAAAACACCAGATAAAATATTTATTTTTTTTATTTATGAATTGAACAAGAAATAATCCTGATGTTTTACAATTCTCAGATTAATAAAATAATATCGGAAATAGGCAAACTGAATAAACCAAATTTGGTTATTGGAATTGATGGATGTGGTGGTTCGGGAAAAACAACTTTTGCTTTGGAACTGCTAAAGAATTTACCCGGAACTTACCTGATCCACATGGATGATTTTTATAAACCAAAAAAATTTCGGAATGAACAGGATCAAAATTCAGAGACAGGTTCATTCTTTGATTGGGAAAGATTGGAAGAAGAAGTCTTAAAACCTTTTAGTGTAAATGGAAAAATTAATTTCCGGAAATATAATTGGCAGCATGATTCACTTTCTGATTGGTTCAATATTCCATTCGGATTTAATATAATAATTGAAGGAGTTTATTCAACAAGAAAAGAATTAGCAGTCTATTATGATTTAAAAATCTGGATTGATTGTAAAAAGGAAACAAGGCTTAAAAGAGGAATTGAAAGAGATGGATTAAATATGAAAGAGTATTGGGAAAAAGTCTGGATGAAACAGGAGGATGAGTATTTAAAAAATCATAAACCTGATTTAGCTGCTGAAATAATTATTAATGGAGACACTGTCTGATCAGATTCTTGCAATCTTATAATTCTTAAAAGCAAAATAGACTTCTTTAATTAAAGTTCTTACAACTGCGGCAGTTGGTACGGCAAGCAGCATTCCCAGAACACCAAACAACTGGCTACCCGAAATGATAAGCAGAATAATAATGATCGGGTGCATATCAACACTTTTTGCAAACACATAAGGCTGAACAAACCCGTTATCTAAAGTATAGACCAGCAAAAGCACAATTGCAATATGCGGAAGGTGAGATAAATCTCCGTACTGAATGATTGAAATTATTGCAGCCGGAATTCCGCCAAGGATTGGCCCGAGGTATGGAACAAGGTGTCCCACACCGGCAATTACTCCAAGAGGTAAAGCATTATCAATACCTATAATGTAAAAACCCAAACCGCAGCAAATTCCTACGAATGAAGCATCAAATATCCATGCTCTTACAAATCTTCCGATCTGGATGCTAACCTTCTTAAGTATGTAATATGATATCTCAAAATAATTATTCGGCATAACCTGAAGAATTCCCTGCATTATACTTCTGCTGTCTTTGAGTAAAAAAAAAGTAATGAATGGAACAATTACAAGGATTGCAATTACAGAAACAATACTTGAAAGCACAATCGAAATCGAATCAAACGGGTTGATGATCTGGTTATTTATAAAATCTTCAACTCTTTTTGAAAGCTCACCGACAGTGAAAAAAGGAAGAAGCAATTTAATTTCTTTCTCTATTTTTACGAGTGTTTCATGAAGATTAAAATATCTTAATGCTTCAATTAATTGGTTCATCTGGAAAGCGAACTTTGGAATAATGAACGACAGGCCGATATAAACAAAAAATCCTACACCAATAAAAATAAACAGCGTTGAAGCAAGCCTGTTAAATCCTTCCTGCTCAAGCATGGAAATCAGCGGATCAAAAATGAATGCAAGCAGTACTGCAATCATAAGGATGATTATTATATCTGATAAAAGATATGTGAGGTAAAAGAAAATAAATAACGCAAGAATCCATAAAAGAATTTTTTTTATGCGCTTATATGATTGATCCGACATATTTTGATCCTTGTTTAGCTAAGTTCAAGTTCCCGCCTGCGCTAAAACTTCCGCCGATACTGGAGCTTTGGCGGACAAGTCGGTGGGCAGGCAAGAACAAGTTCAAGTAATTAGTTTACAGATTCAACTCTTCTTATACCGGGGACTTCCTTAAGCAAAGTTCTTTCAATACCTGCTCTTAAAGTCATAACGGAAAGAGGACAAACTTCACAAGCACCGGTAAGTTTCACTTTAACAATTCCATCTTCAGTAACTTCAACAAGTTCAACATCGCCGCTGTCTGCCTGGAGAAAAGGCCTGACCGACTCAATTGTTTTTTTTATTTTTTCTTCCATTTCATTATTCTTCATCATCAAGAAGGATTTCAACTTTAGATGATGCATTAAGATTAATAAGATTTATCTGCTCGGCAAGACTCCTCGAAATATTCATAATAATTTCTGAATACTCTGTGTCGGGCAAATCAAAAACAATAGGTACTCCTTTATCTCCGCCGATTCTTATTCTTGGGTCAATCGGTATTCCGCCAAGAAAAGGTACCTGCAATTCTTTAGATAATTTTTCTCCTCCTCCGAATCCAAAAATATCATACTTTTTGCCTGTATCCTGGGCTATAAAATAACTCATATTTTCAACTACTCCTGCAATGGGCACATTAACCCGGTTAAACATCTTTAAAGCTTTTCGTGCATCAATTAAAGAAACTTCCTGAGGAGTAGTAACTATAACAGCACCTGTAAGAGGAATTGTTTGAACGAGAGTTAGTTGAATATCTCCGGTACCCGGCGGCATATCAAAAATAAGATAATCAAGATCACTCCAATTAACATCGGACATAAATTGTTTAACAGCACCGCTTGCCATTGGTCCGCGCCAAATTACCGGAGCATCATCATCAACTAAAAATCCAATTGAGATCATTTTTATTCCATAGTTCTCAAGCGGATGCATTACAACTTTACCATCCTTTTGATAAATCTTCGGCTTTTCTTTTATACCAAGCATAAGCGGGATACTTGGTCCATAAACATCCGCATCAATTAAACCAACGTTTGCACCATCTTTTGCTAATGCGACAGCGAGATTAACCGCAACAGTGCTTTTGCCGACTCCACCTTTACCACTTGCAACTGCAATTGTATTTTTTACTCCCGGAAGCAACGCATCTTTTCTTTTATCCGTGTGAGGAGTGATCTTAGCGAGTATATTTAGCTTTACAGAATTTAATTCCGTGAAAGATTCTTTTATGGCATTTGTAATTTTACTTTTTAATTCTTCACTAACTGAAGTTTGAGGAATGGAAAGTGAAAGATCCAATACAAGCACATTATCTTTCAGTTCAAAACTTTTTATGGAATTAAGAATGAGATGATTTTTATCAATGTTTGAGTCATCAACTTTTTTTATTGCATTTAGTATCCCGTTCTTGGTTATATCAGACATTATGAATTCTTTTCTTTTGATTAATTATTCATATTGAAATTAGTAAAATAATGGGAGAAATTGAATTGAATAGATATGCCATCGAACTTAGAGACCAGATTTGTCAGATTTTTATTTTTGAATTGGATTGTGAATTTTTATTTCATTTATATTTCTGAAATCATCTTCATTATTAGTATAAAGAACCATATCCAATACACTTGCTGTAGAAGCAATAATCGAATCACCAACTGTTAAATTATAAACCCTTCTCATTTTTATAGCGGTATCAACAATCTCAGAGGAAATTGGAATGATATTTATAACAGAAAAAACAGAATTAAAATAATTTTGTTGTTTAAAAGTGATATTATGGAAACCTAAAACTTCTAACCTTGAAATCTCTGAAACAAAAATATTGTTTTCTTTGAATATTTCCCTTATAAAAGCAAAATTTTTTGTTGCTGAATAAATAATAATGTTACTATCTAACAATTTCATAATTAGCTAAGATTTAAATTCCGATCTTTCCTGATTTTCTTTTGCCATTGTGATGGATCACCATAATTTGAAACATCAATTCCCTTATTAATAATATTGTATAGATACTCATAACTCTTACCAGACGGCAGTTTATTTTTAACAGTTGTAAAGCTTTGTTCTAAAAGTTTATTCAGCCCTATAAAAATGGGTTTGTCATCATTCCACTCATAATAAAGCGCTCTAATACCGTATTGTTCAAGTCGTTTTTCTACTGTTCTATTTAGTTTTTCAGGGAGAACAATAATTAAG
>CAYNUV010000041.1:0-12500 GCA_964400245.1 uncultured Ignavibacteriaceae bacterium | reverse complement strand
TAAAGCTACAGTAATACCGATAAATGCAAAAGCAGAAGTTATAGCATCACTCCGATGATGCCAGGCATCTGTTTTAACAACTGTACTTTCAACAGATTCACCGACTTTTATAACAAACCTGAACAGCGACTCTTTAACAATAATAACAAGAACTAAGACCAAAAGTGTGAATGGTTCAGGTGCATGATGGGGAGTTATTATTTCGTGAATGCTCAGAATAATAATGATAGCAGCAGCACCAAAAAGTGCAAGTGCTACAACTAATGCAGTAAGAGGTTCAGCTTTGCCATGGCCATAAGGGTGATCCTGATCCGCAGGTTTGACGGCGATTTTTAATCCTACAAGAACTATTAGAGAAGTAATAACATCTGAGACAGACTCAATTGCATCGGCAATAAGAGCATAGGAATTCCCTAAAACACCTGCAACACCTTTTACAATTGCCAAAAGAATACTGGATATAATTCCTATTATAGTAGAAAGAATTCCTTTGCCGGCAGCTTTAAAAGTATTTATGTCTTCCTTATTCATTCTTCAGAGATTATTTTATTTTCAGGTTTAATTTAGTGATAAAAACTTTTCTCTAATAAAAAAGGCTGCTCTTGCGAAGCAGCCTATTTCTAATTTATTAATGGAGTACCAGTTAAAAAGGAAAGCAACTCAATTAAAGAGCGGCTTTCAATTTTTTCTCAGTTGTCGGTAAATGTTAAGGTATAACCAAAGAGTCTGAGATCACTTATTCCTAAAGAGCCATATTTAGGTATTTCAAAATCTTCACTAGAAGGTTTCCCTAAGAATACTAAGAATGATCCTTGTTTGGTTTTCAATTCGACATATAGATGTTTTAAGCCTGCCGGGAATTTAGATGAGCTTACTTTTATATCAGTATTCGAAGCTGACCATCCGCGAACGGTAATATTCTTAAACTCCTGAGATGCCGGATATGGTGCTGCGGTTGTAAATTGCTTTTGATTTTCTGAAGTATATAACCTGATACTAAACTTTGTATCGAGGCTGAGGTTTGGAATAAAATATTTCTTCACAAGTGAGTTTCCAAGAAATACCATCTTCGGATTTTGTTTCTCACCAACATCCACTACGGCAAATAATTGAACCGGTCTTTCCTGAAATGAATTATTCTCTAAAGATGAATTAATCTCTAAGTATACTCCCCCTTTTCCTTGTTTGTAATCAATCTTAACATTTTTCATTTCAGCAAAAGATTGAAGATAGCTGAACGGAAAGTTTTGGTTTATCGGGGCTGTCTTTTCCAACTGGGGTGAAAGTGGTGATATATCTTGTTCATTTGATGAGCAAGCTGCCAGCAAAAAAGAAACGGACAGTGCAAGAATATAAATGTGCTTTTTCATTTTTTTCTCCTTTTATTTTGTTTTAGCTAGTTTTTAAGTTGTTCCTATTCCTAATGAGTGAGCATAGTTCACCCATGAATTATTCTTTTTTTTTATAAGAATAAGAAAATTTTAATTTCTTACTGGTAAATTTTTGAAGGGAATATGTAGTGCCGTCAATCCCCTTAGATTAACATTGCCAATATATAGAGTCCTTTTTATCCTCTCTTCTGCAAGCTCAATAAATAAATCATAGAACTATATACGTAGTTACTTCAGGTGAAATAAGGTGACAATAACAATCTTGGTATTGTCCGGGGACACTATCACTATATACAGTTTAATTTTTTATTAGTCCCCCTTGGTTATTTATTTTTTAAAATCACCCTGAGCTGTTGCATACTTTATTCTATTCATTTACTTTTGCAGAGAATTTCAAAATCATTTAATGTCCTCCAGGAAAAAAATAAATCTGTTTCTAATTTTCTTTTACTCTTCAGTATTAGCTCTCCTTCTTTTCTCTTTACTAAATGATAATAAGAAAAATATTGCCGATGAAATAAATAAAAAAAAGCCTGGTCCTATTCTTAATCAATTTGGATTCTATGATGATTTATTAGTTACAGCGCAGGCAAACGTACTAATAAACGAAACTTTATCCGGAATTCTATCAAAATTAAAAATTACAACAAATGAAATTTCAAACCTGCTTTCAAAATCGGAAGATTATTTTAATTACCATAAAATAATTGCAGGAAACAACTATCATACTTTTTATAGTAAAGATTCCCTGAATAGGTTATGTTACTTTGTATATGAGCAAGACCCAATTAACTATGTCGTCTTTGATCTTAAGGATTCTCTGAGAATTTATGCAGGCAAAAAGGAAGTAAGGACAGAACATAAAACACTTGCATCAGTAATTAATCAATCCCTTTATATTACAATGCTTAATAATGAAGCTAACCCTGAACTTGTTATAAAATTATCCGAAGTATTTGCATGGCAGATTGATTTTTACCGGGTTCAACCGGGAGATTATTTTAAAGTTATTTATGATGAAGAATTTGTTGATAGCAAATCAATCGGCATAAAAAAAATATCCGGGGCATATTTTAATCATTCAGCGGAAGAATTTTTTGCAATAGAATTTGACCAGGACAGTGTAAGCCAGTTCTTTGATGAGAACGGGAAAAGTTTAAGAAAAGCTTTTTTAAAAGCACCGATTGAGTATTCAAGAATCAGCTCGAGATATTCATTAAAAAGATTACACCCTGTACAAAAAATTTATAAAGCCCATCTCGGGACTGATTATGCAGCACCGGAAGGAACACCAATCAGATCAATAGGAGATGGTGTTGTACTTGAAGCTTCTTACTCACGGAGAAATGGAAGATATGTTAAAGTAAAACACAATAACACTTACACAACCCAATACCTTCATATGTCTAAGTTCGCTAAAGGAATAAGACCAAGAGAAAGAGTAAAACAAGGTGAAGTTATAGGTTATGTTGGAAGTACAGGACTTGCAACCGGCCCGCATCTTTGTTACAGGTTCTGGAAGAATGGTATTCAGGTTGATCCTTTAAAAGAAAAAATCCCGCCTTCACATCCTGTAAAAGCAGAATACCAGGAAGCTTACAATAAAAGAAAAACAGAAATTATTTTAGAAATAAAAAGCATTAAACTTCCTTTTGAGGATAAATCGCAATTATCTTCAGTGCTTGATTAACATTGCCTTCGATCCCAACAAAAAACCATAGGAATAAGGAAACTTCATATCATCAAAACAGCCTTTCCCTTAAGGGTTATTTCTTTTTATATTTTAATTCCAAAAAATAAATAATTTAATGCCAGGTAAATACGAAGCAGTAATCGGTTTAGAAGTTCACGCACAATTACTTACAAAGTCTAAAATATTTTGCGGATGTTCTACAAAGTTTGGTAGTCCTCCAAACACAAATGTTTGCCCGATTTGCCTTGGGCATCCGGGAACCTTACCTGTATTAAATAAGAAAGCTGTTGAGTTTACAATTTTAACAGGACTTGCTACAAACTGCAAAATAAATGAAAGATCAGTTCTTGCGAGAAAAAATTATTTCTATCCTGATCTTCCGAAAGGTTACCAGATTTCCCAGTATGAATTACCTCTTTGCGAAAATGGTTCTATTAATGTTGATTCTGAAGGCAACTCAGATAAAAAAATCAGGATAAAAAGAATTCATCTTGAAGAGGATGCCGGAAAATCAATTCATAATCAGGGATTAGAAACTTTAGTTGATCTTAACAGGTGCGGAACTCCATTGATGGAAATTGTAAGTGAACCTGGTCTTCGAACTGCGAAAGAAGCCTATGCATATCTTTATAAGATTAGGCAGATTGTTCAGTATCTCGGAATTTGCGACGGTAACATGGAAGAAGGTTCTTTAAGATGTGATGCAAATATTTCTGTTAGATTAAATGGAAGTGTTAAACTCGGGACAAAAACTGAAGTTAAGAATATGAACTCATTCCGTAATGTTGAAAGAGCAATTAACCATGAAGTTGAAAGACAAATTAATATTCTTGAAGAAGGCGGAGAAATTATCCAGGAAACTTTGTTGTGGAATGCTGATTTGAATGAAGCTTTCCCGATGAGATCTAAAGAAGAAGCGCACGATTACAGGTATTTCCCCGAACCTGATTTGCTTCCAATTGTAGTAACCGAAGAATGGAAAAATAAAATAGCGGCAAATCTTCCGGAACTTTCTGATAAGCGAAAAGAAAAATTTATAAGCAAATATAAGCTTCCGGAGTATGATGCTGATATTCTAACACAAAGCAAAGCAATTGCTGATTATTTCGAGGAAGTAATTTCAACAACAAATGATTATAAAGCTGCAAGTAACTGGATTATGGGCGATGTTCTTAAAATCATTAATGAACAGAAAATTGAAATTACAGATTTCCCAGTTTCAGCTTTAAATCTTGGCAAGCTTATTAATCTTATAAATGAAAATATAATCAGCGGAAAGATTGCCAAAGATGTTTTTGCAATAATGCTGAAGGAAGATAAAGATCCTAAAATTATTATTAAGGAAAATGATCTTGTCCAGATAACAGATACTTCGGAAATTGAAAAAGTGATTGATAAAATTCTCAATTCGCATAAGGATGAAGTTCAGCAGTTTGTTGAAGGGAAAGAAAAAGTTGTTGGATTTTTTGTCGGGCAGGTTATGAAAGAAACAAAAGGTAAAGCTAATCCTAAACTTGTAAATGAAACTCTACGCAGCAAGCTTGAGTCAATAAAAGCAGGTTAGAAAATTTTTTAAATAAATACGGAGATACATTGTCATTCAAAAATGGATTAAAAAGATTCTTTGGAATAAAATCACAAGAAGAAATAAACAAACCTAAAACACCAAAAGAAAAAGCGAGAGAATTTTTCGAGCAGCTTCTGTTTGCAGCAATTGCAGCTTTTATAATTATTACTTTTGTAATTCAGAATACAAGAATACCAACAGGTTCAATGGAAGATACAATACTTGTCGGAGATTTCGTTCTTGTAAATAAATTTATTTATGGTTCATCATCTCCCAAATACATTCCGTTCACAGAAGCAGAACTGCCCTTCTTCAGGTTACCTGCAATAAAGGAACCTAAAGCCGGAGATATTGTTGTGTTTGAATATCCCGGAGATAGGGATCTTCTGGTTCCCTTTGAAAAAGGTGTTAACTATGTAAAAAGATGTATAGGAACTCCCGGTGATACAATTGAGATTATTGATAAAGTTATTTTTGTAAACGGGAAAGAATTTTTGATCCCATCTCACATTAAATATCTTAGTCCACGTGCAAATCCAAAAGGAATTGTCGAGCGAAGAATATTTCCAAGAGGAATGCCATGGAATGAAGATAACTATGGACCTTTGGTAATTCCTTACAAAGGATATCAAATAATGTTGAATCCTTACAACGTAGAGCAGTGGAGAACAACAATAGACAGAGAATACGGAGAAAGAGTAGTTGATGTAGAAGGCAATGTTGTTACAATAGAGGGAATTCCTGTTTCATCTTATACTTTTAAAAAAGATTATTATTTTATGATGGGAGATAACAGGGATGATAGTCTTGATAGTCGTTTCTGGGGATTTGTTGCAAGAGATATGGTTGTTGGCCAGGCTTTCATCACTCTATTTTCGTGGGATAGAGAAATTCCCTTCTCAGATTTATTCAGGCTGCTTGGTTCTATAAGATTGGATAGAATATTATTGTTGCTGAATTAATAATAAAAAGGCTACGATTTGTAGCCTTCATCATTTCGACCAATACCCGAATTAAAAATCATAAAACATTGCTTTAAATATTTTTATCTTAATTATTGATTATAAACTGTTATTTAAATTATGGATTTATTAGATATTAAATATCAAAAATATTCTTTACCAAACGGATTAGATGTAATCCTTTACCAGGATAAAAGTCTTCCTCTTGTTTCTGTTAATATATGGTATAAGGTCGGTTCGGGAAATGAGAAAGAAAGTAAGACAGGACTTGCTCATCTCTTTGAACATATGATGTTCCAGGGTTCTGAGAATGTTCCTAAAGAAATGCACTTCAAATTTATTCAGGAAGCTGGCGGATCATTAAACGGTTCAACAAATACAGACCGGACAAATTATTATGAAAAACTTCCATCTAATTATCTTGAGCTTGCTCTTTGGCTCGAATCAGATAGGATGGGTTATTTTCTTCCTGCTCTAACAGAAGAAAAGCTTAATAATCAAATTGATGTAGTAAGAAATGAACGACTTGAACGATATGAAAATCAGCCGTATGGTTTAGCATGGGAGATATTGACTTCAAATTTATATCCCAAAGGACATCCTTATAGCTGGCCTACAATCGGTTTTATGCCGGATATTTCTTACAAGCTGGATGAAGTAATAAATTTCTTTAAAACATATTATTCACCTTCAAATGCATGCCTGGTAATAGCCGGAGATTTTGATTCTTCCTTAACCAAAGAATTAATTGAAAAATATTTCAGTGAAATTAAATCTAACGAAATACCCTCAAACCCGGTTACTGAAAAAATTAATTTAGAAGAGGAAATCCAGCTTGAAAGGAAAGAAAATGTTCAACTGGAAAGAATTTATTTTGCCTGGCATACTGAAACTTCTTTTGGAAAGTATGATTCAGCTCTTGAAGTTTTCGCGGACATTCTGAGTGGTTCCAAAAGTTCCAGACTCTATAAAAATCTTGTTTTTGAAAAAGAGTATGCACAGGATGTTACTGCTTACCAGAATTCCGGTAAGTATGGTGGAACTTTTATTATTGTTGCTACTGCAAAACCGGGAATCGCTCTGGATAAGATTAAAGATGAAATCTTCAAAGAAATAAAAAATGTTGAAGTAAATGGAATAACTGACAAAGAACTTACAAGATCGAAGAATGGAATTAAATCGGGATTTATTCATTCGCTTCAGAGTATTGATTCTCTTGCAAACCAGCTTAACTATTATTCTTTTTATCTGGATGAACCAAATTCATTTAATTTTGATTTGAAGCGATATGAAAGAATAGATTCATTACTAATAAAAGAAGCTGTTAAGCTTCATCTTAAAAAACCTTTTGTTGAATTAAGAATTGTTCCTGAAAGATTAAATGATAAATAGAAAAACCAAACCTTTACCTTCAGGAGAAATTGAATTCTCACTTCCTGTTATTAATGAATTCCAAATTAAGAATGGATTAAAAATTCTTTTTGTAAAAAAGGATAGTCTCCCGCTTGTGCAATTTCTTCTTTTATGTAATGCCGGATGCATTTTCGATCCGCATGATAAACAAGGATTAGCCAATCTTACAGCAATGATGCTTGATGAAGGTGCAGGTGAATATGATGCGCTTGAGCTTAGTGATGAAATTGATATGCTCGGTTCTCATTTAAGCATAACGACTAATGAAGATAATATTGTACTTTCTTTGCAAACTCTAAAAGAAAATGTAGAAAGATCTTTCGAGCTGTTAAGTAAAATTATTACACAGCCTCACCTTAATGAAAATGATTTCAACCGGGAAAAGAGAAAAGTTTTAACAAGAATTCTGCAAAGAAAAGATAATCCCGATGAAATTGCGGAACATATTTTTGAGTATAATCTTTACGGAAAAGAAAATCCATATTCAAATCTTTCACTTGGAACAGAAACAGATGTTAATTCTGTTTCAATTGATGATGTTAAGAATTTTTATGGTGAATTTTTAACCGCTCACAATTCCGTTCTGATTATTGTAGGTGATACGTCTGAGATGGAATTACAAAATCTTTTAGAGAAAAATCTTGGAAATTGGAAAACAACTGAAACCGTCAAAAAAAATATTCCTGATCCTCTGAGAAAAGGAAGTATGATTGTATTTTTCCATAAAGAGAATGCAATGCAAAGTGAAATCAGGGTTGGGCACTTAGCTTCAAAAAGAAATAAGGGAAATTATTTTGCCAAGCTTCTGCTCAATACAATTTTAGGTGGACAATTTTCGAGCAGGATAAATCTGAACCTGCGTGAAAATAAAGGTTATACTTATGGAGCTTTCTCCAGATTCAATTATTACAAACGCCAGGCTCATTTTTATGTATCAACTTCTGTGTCAACGGAAAATACAGGTAATGCAATAAGAGAAATTCTTTCTGAATTAAAAAAGGTCAGAGAAGGCGTAACTAATGATGAAATTGATTTTGCTAAATCTTCTTTGATCAGAAAATTTCCTTCAAGCTTTGAGACTTATTCACAGGTTGCGGGTAATTTAACCGGCAAGGTTATCTTTTCTCTGCCTGATAATTACTTTAACACATATATAGACAATATAAAAAAGATTACAAAAGAAGATGTAAATTCTTCAGCGTTAAAAGAAATTTTATCCAAAGAAGTTTTGATTGCAGTCGTTGGTGATAAAAATAAAATTATAGAACAGTTTAAAGAATTCTCAAATAGTATTATTGTTGAAGTTGATAGCGAAGGGAATGAAATTAAAGATTTTTAAATTCTTCGTAGCACAGATTAGTTAATCTGTGTTACGATAAAACAGAAGTGCAGAAGGATTTGTAAACCTGTAACCTAGTTTTCTGTACTTTATAATTTCTGAATTAAGAGCCAAAAAATCGTCTGCCGAAATCAAAAATACTTTATCTTCCCCAGCATTCATTTTATCAAGTGCATAATTAAATGCTTCAACAGGATTATCGGATTCACCTGCGGACAAGCTTTTGAAATAACCTTCTTCAATCAATCTTATATTTCTCTTTTCAATTTCTTCTTTTAATAAAGGATATACTTTAGATTTATAAAGAGAAGATTGATTATCAATCATAAAAAAAACAGCTTGCGGAAAAGTTCCGACAATTTCTCTAATTGAATTTTTCAACCTGATTGTTGAGTAGTTGTCATTTAATTTAAATCCCAACTCATCAATTCCATCGTTAAGATAAATAATAAATTCTTTATCATACTTTAATATTTTCTTCACTCCTTCTTTTGAAGCTTTTGAAGGTATGAGAAGAAAAGCAAACTGTTCAGGGTACACAAGCAAAAGAGAATCGGAATCATTATCATTACTAAACTTGTTAACAATAAAGCCAACTCTTGCTGTTTTTCTTAATACTTTATTACTATAACTTAATTGTGCCTTAAGCTTTGTTTCACCGCCTGAAATTAAATTTATTGCTGCATTACCACCAATCTTCTTTTCAAGTGAATTAACTTTTACTTCGTTAGTATCAAAAGCATTATTCATTTCCTGAAGTATAAGGACTATGGGTAGGTCTTTCGGAACACTAACCGAAAGGTTAACCGGATATTCTCCTTTCCCGGTTTTAATCCATTCTTCTTTAATACCAAGATTGAAAAGTGCCGTTCTGAAAGTTGAATCTATCTCTGTAGAAGTTAATTCAATATTGTTTTGATTGCTGTTAAAAAAAATTTTATCAAGCAGTAAATTTATGAGGAGTATAGCAACAGCAGAAATAAAGAGGATATTAATAATTTTTTTCTGATCGAAAAGACGGTTCATCAGTTAAATCATCGGTTCTTAAAATTCGGTTTACGTTTATCAAGAAAAGCAGAAGTTCCTTCTTTAAAATCTTCTGTCCCGCAGCAAATAGCAAAAAGACTTGCTTCATAATTCTGCCCTTCTTTAGAAGACATTTCATCTGCAGCATTAACGGCTTTAATACTTTGCTTTATTGCAACTTGTCCTTTTGAAGTTATCTTCTTAGCCATTTCAATTGCTTTATCAAGTAGTTCATTTAAAGGATAAACATGATTGACAAGCCCAATCCTGAAAGCTTCATTTGCATCAATCATATCGCCGGTTAAAATATATTCCATTGCTCTGCCGGAATTAATTAATCTTGTAAGTCTTTGGGTTCCGCCATAACCGGGAATTATCCCAAGATTAACTTCAGGTTGACCAAACTTTGCATTCTCAGAAGCGAGTCGTATATGACAAGCCAGAGCAATTTCACATCCGCCGCCAAGAGCAAAACCATTAACTGCTGCAATAACGGGTTTATTCAAGTTTTCAATTGTGTTAAAAACATCCTGTCCTCTTTCAGCAAATTCTTTTCCGGAAATCATATCAAGCTTATTTAATTCTGAAATATCTGCACCTGCAACAAATGCTTTCTCACCACCTCCGGTTAAAATAACAGCATAAACTTCACTATTAGTATTTAATTCTGAAAATGCTTCCTTAAGTTCACTCATCGTTTGAGAGTTAAGTGCATTTAATTTATCAGGTCGATTGATTGTTACAACAGCAATTTTATCTTTAATGTTTATTAATAGATTCTGATAATCCATACTCACCTCAATAACTGATAAACAAAGGTAGTCGCACTTTTATATCAACCCCCACAAACTGAATTGACTGGTAATAATTATAATTCAATATCAGCTCAGCTAAAAACATAGAAATTCCAACGCCTATATTAAAACCAAGTTTTGAAACTTCTTCAGTATAATTACTTCTTCCTGATGTTGGTTTAAACTGGTGTACCCTGCTGAAAAAAGAATAAGCAGCAGATGCTTCAATTATAGGAATAAGAAGAACAACGTTTTCCATAATTGGTGAAAAATAATACCTGGCTCCGAGTACAACAGGAAACACAGTAGTAGAAAAATTATTATAATCTGATGTTTGATAAAATTCCGGTGATCCCGGGTATTGTTCAAAGCCGGCTTTAGTATATATAAAGATCGGCAGGTATTCATTATCTGTGTAAGATATTTCAAGATTAAATCCATAACCAAGATCGCTTTGGTTTGAGAATGCATTTATAGGTAAACGCGGACCAACGCCAATTGCAAAGAAAATACCTCTCGCTTTATCTGCCGGAAGGTTACCTGCAAAGATTAAAGCAGAAGAGAATAGTAGAATAAAAGGAATAATTTTTTTCATCTGATAACAAAATACAAAAATTAGATAATCGTTAAAAAGAAGAAATAAAATTTTATGTGATTGACTTATTTTTATTCTTTCTAAGAATAAAAATAGAAATTATAAGAACTAAAAATAAATGAACCGGTTGAATGAAAATGGTTAATCCCTTTGTAAGTTTGATAATTCCTTCCCAGCTATAATATTGCGAGGCGAGTAAAATATTTACTACTGCTTTTGTGTTGCTTCCAAAGAGAAGAACATTTACCCAAAGAATTGTAAACAATGATAAAGTGAACAGGTAAATGTTTTTTAATCCTGAAAAAAATAATCCTGTTAATAACCCTCCAATTACTAAGTAAATAGCTGATTTATAATTGTATGAACTGTTATCAAAATAATTTTCTAAAGGAATTATCTCGTAAAGGAAAAGAAGAAATGCTATTAACGATGCTTTAATGAAAATATATTTTGAATAGGTTATAACAGCTTTTAGAAAGATATAAAGCATGAAAAATTGCATCGTATTCCAAACAAGATAAATTGGAAAATCAACAATTGAGGACAGAACAAGTTCAAAGAAATAATCCTGATCTGTCAAATCAAATTTCTTCAGAATAAAAATATCTAATGGAATGAACAATAGTGGTAAAAGCAGGAAAAGTATGAACCCAATAAACTTTTGTCTCAAAGGATTGACAAACATTTCCTTTACAGAAATAAAATCTATATAACTAAGAATTAATAGGAATGAAATAACCAAGCTGAAGTGGAATCGAAAACCAAGAAGTATAAAATATGTATCGAGCTCAAAGTACCTTAAAAAAAAGCCGGCGATATTAATAAATAACAAGCCGGCAATAATTTGAAATAGTTTTATTTTCTTTGACACAAATTATTATTCTTCCATTACTTTAATTTTATACTTTGTACCGATACCATGTTCATACACCATTTTACCGCCATGATCTCCCGTCTGGAAAACGAAATAAAATCCAACCAAAGCAAGAACCATAAAAACATATTTGAAAACATTAGTAAACTTTTTCTTAAAAACAAGAAAAGTTCTTACAACAAGCAATACGGCGAAGTACCATATTGTTATATTAGCATACATTTCGTGCTCTTCCATTAATTTACTTGCTTCCTTGTTCCAGTAATCAAAAGTCATTTCAGCTTGCTGCCCTGTTTGCACAGCGGAAAATGCACCAAGCACTCCGAATAATAATAAAAGATGAGCAGCTTTTTGTAAAAAATCTTTTTTTAGTATAGCTGATAAAAATTCAAGGAAAACATAGCCTGATAAAAATGCAATTGCAAAATGAACAACACGCGGATGAAATTCAGCAAGAAATTCCATTACAATTTCCTTTCTGATAATTTGTTAAAGCATTAATTATTAGTGCTTTAGTTTTTAATATGAGGACAAAAATATTTTAAAAGCGAAAAATATATTACAAACATTTAGCTTTAACCTAATCCTTAGCCTTAATTTAATATTTCACTTTATAAAGAAACAATCCTCTTGCGGGTACGGCTTCTCCTGCGGTTTCCCGGTCTTTAGCAATAAGAATTTCTTCGAGATATTTTTCATCGTAATTATTTTTCTGAGCATTAAGTAAAGTGCCGATAGTTGTTCTTACCATACCGTGCAAAAACCTGTTTGCTTCTATGAAAAAAATAATAAAACCACTGGTTTCTTTCCACGCAGCTTCATAAACAATACATTCTTTTTCTTCCG
>CAYNUV010000040.1:0-12646 GCA_964400245.1 uncultured Ignavibacteriaceae bacterium | reverse complement strand
ACGAAACACGCGGTACACTTAAAACTGTCCGTGGCTTAAGAATTCATTCTTACCGATTAGGTATTGTTGGACGGTGTGATGTTGTTGAATTCCGCCGCTTAAAGAAATCATCAAGTCATTCTGTCCCAAATTTTTCGGGATCAGAATCCATTAGAACTGAGACCCTGAAACAAGTTCAGGGTGACATTGAAGTAATGCCGGTTGAGTTCAAATCAGGTGAGCCGAAAGAAAACATTAGTGATAAAGTGCAGCTCTGTGCTCAAGTGTTTTGCTTGGAAGAAATGCTCAATACCAAAATTACATACGGAGCTTTCTTCTATGGTAAAATACGCCGTAGAAATGTTGTAGAAATTGATAACGAATTACGTTCACAAACTGAAAGCATCATCGCTTCGGTAAGAGAGATAGTTTCAAAAAAGATTGTTCCTGCGGCTGAATATGCGCCTAAATGCAGGAACTGTTCACTGCAATCTATATGTCAGCCTAAAGCAATGAACAAACGAAAATTAAACCAGTACATTAAAGGGTTATACACAACATGAAGAAGCATCTGAACACATTATATATTACCTCAGACGATGCCTACGTACGCAAAGAGCGGGAAACATTTGTTGTTGAGATCAACAATGAAAAGGTATTCCAGGCGCCTACACATTCAATAGAGAACATAGTTTGTTTCGGATTCAAGGCGCTCACCCCGGCGTTAATGGCATTCTGTGCAGAGATGAATGTAGGTATTAGTTATCTTTCGGAAAATGGTAAGTTCCTCGCACGTGTATATGGTGCTCAGAAAGGAAATGTTCTTCTGCGTAAAGCACAATATGCAATCTCAGATAATGAATTTGAATCTTTGAAGATAGCAAAACCAATAATAGCTGCGAAGGTTTCAAACTACCGGTACCTGCTTCTTCGCCATCAGCGAAATCATCCGGATAATTGCAGCGATGATGTTGTTTTATCTGCTGAAATAATGGGGAAACAATTAACAAATATTCAAAATGCAGAAACGCTTGATGAACTGCGAGGTTACGAGGGAGAATGTGCAACATTATATTTCGGAGTCTTAACTTTTCTTATTACTGCTCAGCAAGAAGATTTCTCTTTCATTCAGAGAACAAAACGTCCGCCCCTCGATCCGGCAAATGCTCTCTTAATCGTTTTTGTATGCAATACTAGCAAATGATGTTCGCTCTGCATTAGAAACAGTAGGACTTGATCCGCAGGTTGGTTTTCTTCACCAGTTGAGACCCGGCAGACCAAGCCTTGCTTTAGATATTATGGAGGAATTCCGGGCATACATGGGAGACAGAATAATGCTTAATCTCATCAACCTGAAGCAAGTAAATAAAAAAGATTTTGAGATAAGAGAATCAGGAGAAGTGCGTATGTCAGACAATGCTCGTAAAACACTACTTACTGCATACCAGAAACGTAAACAGGAAGAAATCACTCACCCGTTTCTTGGTGAGAAGATGACAATTGGACTTTTGCCGCATGTACAAGCTCAGCTTCTTGCACGTTATATCCGTGGAGATATTCCTGATTATCCACCATTTTATCTGAGGTAAAACAATTATGATGGTAGTTGTAAGTTATGATGTTTCCACAAAAACTTTAACCGGTAAAAAAAGATTACGCAAAGTTGCCGAAACTTGTTTGAACTTTGGTTTACGTGCCCAATATTCTGTATTTGAATGCATACTCGATCCTGCACAGTGGGAAATCCTAAAAAACAGATTACTTAATATCTATAATGCAGAAGAAGATAATTTACGCTTTTATTATCATGGTTCTAAATGGAAAAGACGCGTTGAAAGTTTTGGTAAAAGCCGGAATCTTAATATTGATGATACCTTAATTTTATAATATGCTAACCTAAGCATACATTAAAAGACAGGAGTGTTAGCTGTTTGAAAATTTTATATAATCAGTATTTAATGAAAAGCTTAGTAACTTTCTTAACACAATGTTTTAGTTTAGCGAAAGGTATCTGCTAAAACTATAAGTTTTATATAGTTACAAACATTACAGTCGCACCCCATGCGGGTGCGTGGATTGAAACATCAAAAGGTAAGCACTTTTCATTCTGGATTAACGTCGCACCCCATGCGGGTGCGTCGCACCCTGACATAAAGAAGAGCTGGTCACGGAATGTCTGTGACCACCTAACTAAATTAATACAGGAGGGAAGGGGATTGATAACAATCCCCTTTATAGAATTTATTTCTTTTCCATTGAAATTCTTTTCTCAATTATATTATCAACAATCCTGTATTCTTTAGCTTCTTCTGCTGAAAGAAAATGATCTCTGTCGCAGTCCTTGGTTATTTGCTCAATAGATTTACCGGTATGCTCGGCAAGAATTCTATAGAGAGTATCTCTTGTCTTAAGCATTTCCTTTGCATGAATTTCGATATCAGTTGTTTGTCCCTGCAAACCGCCAATCCATGGCTGATGAATCATAATCTTTGAATTTGGTAAAGTAGTTCTTTTACCAGCAGTGCCACCGGCTAAAAGTATAGCTCCCATACTTGCTGCCATTCCCACACAGATTGTAGTTATATCGGGTTTTATATATTTCATTGTATCGTAAATTGCCAACCCGGCAGTAACACTTCCACCCGGAGAATTCACGTAAAGATTAATATCTTTTTCAGAATCTTCCGCTTCAAGAAAAATTAATTGTGCGATAATTAAACTGGCGATATGATCATCAATTGCTGTTCCAAGGAAAATTATTCTTTCCCTTAAAAGCCGGGAAAAAATATCCATTCCTCTTTCGCCGCGGCCAGTCTGTTCAATTACATATGGGACTAACTGGCTGTATGTTTTACTATTTCTTTTCATTTAATTCCTCTGTTTCTTTGTTAATCAATTTTTCAGGATTTACTTTTTTAATTTTAGATTGTTCTTTAAGAAAATCAAATAATTTTTTGTCAACTAATTTTTCGTGGAAATTCGAAGTCTTATAATAGTTGAGGAGTTTATCTTCAGGCAAGCCGGTTTTTTCAGCATCCTTCTTTACAAGTTCTTTAAGATCATCATCGGTTACTGAAATATTTTCTTTCTTTTCAATTGCTCTTTTAATAAGAAACCATTTAACCTCAAGCTCAGCAGATTTCAGCAATCTCTTTTCAGCTTCTTCCTTATTGAACTTTTTATAGCCGGATTTTTTTATTGATTCCTCTTCCTGTTTTACAAGATCATTGAGCACATTTTTAATCATAGTTTGTGGCGGAACGAAATCATTATTCTCAACAATCTTATGCAAAAGTTTATCTCTCAACAATTCATCAACTCTCTGATCATAATAAGATTGAATATCTTTTTTAATACCGTCTTTTAACTCTGCTTCAGTTGATAATTTATCTTTGGTCGCTTTTTTAATTAATTCTTCATTCAGTTCCGGGATATTTATTTTTTTAATAGAATTTATCTTTGCTTTGTAGCGGTAATTTTCAATATGTGTTTCTTCTTTGTCATCAGTTTTATGCTTATGCTCATCCTTAAAGGTAAAAGAAAAATATTCGCCAACTTTTTTCCCTTTAGAGTTCTCAATTATTTCTGAGTTTATTCGTTCATTAGTTAAATCAACATCAATTGTTTCGGGCTTTGTTCCTTCAACGGGATTTCCGTTCTCATCAACACTTTGTACTTCAAGATTAAGAAGAAAATTTTTATCATCGCCAACTATATCCTTATCTTCAGTTGTTGAATTGGCTTTTAGAATACGTTCAATTTCATGTTCAACTTCTTCATCCTTTACAACAAAATCAGGCAGTTCAATTTCAATATCTTTATAATCCTTAACTTCAAGCTCAGGTAAGATTTCATATTTAACTTTAAAGAAAAGATCTTCACCGGGATTAAATTTAATATCTGTTAATTGCGGCTGCCCGATTGGATTCAATGCCTTTTCTTTTGCTACCTGCCAGAATTTTGAATTAGCAACTTTTTCAGAAGCTTCATACTCAAGTGCATCGCCATACATTTTTTTTACCATCTGTAAAGGAACCTTCCCTTTTCTAAAGCCCGGCATCTGGATTTTTTTTGTCTGCTTTAATACTTCAGTTTCAATCTCTTTTTTAATTTCAACGTAAGGAAGTGTAACTTCAACTTCTTTTTCAGATTGAGTCAAATCATTTATTTTATATTCCAACTTAATCCTTTCATTATAAAATTTCTGTCGTAGCACAGATTAATAATCTGTGCTACGTCGTCTACCCTCAAGAGAAGGGCTTTTTTTTGTGCGAGAACGGGGACTCGAACCCCGACACCTCACGGTACTAGGTCCTAAGCCTAGCGCGTCTGCCAAATTCCGCCATTCTCGCAAGAACTTGTAAAAAAAGAACTTAAAAAGATTTTATTTGCGTTTTTTTTTGTAAAATTCAGGTGATAAATATAAACGATTTTGAATGGAACTACAAGATAAGTTATTACACAGTAGTCAGGATAAAATAAGGATTTATAACTTTCAATGTTTAATTTTAACTTTACGTTAATAAAGAATTAATAAATGAACTTCATATACACAACAATTTCTAAAGTCGGACTCATCCGTTCAGAGAATGAGGATTCTCTCGGAGTCTTTAAAGTTGATAGCGGGTTATTAATAATTGTTTGCGACGGCTTGGGTGGAAACAATGCCGGTGAAGTTGCATCTCAACTTGCTGTGGATTCAATTTATAATCATTTCAGAAATTCTCCCGGTGATAATTACATTGAGAAAATAAAATCATCAATGATTGAAACTAATAAAGTGGTTTATGAAAAAGCAAATTCAGATTTCAATTTGAATGGAATGTCCACTACAGCAGAAGTTCTTTTCATTAAAGATAACAAAGCTTACATTGGACACATTGGGGATTCGAGAATCTATATTTCCACAGATAATAAGCTCAAGCAGTTAACCAAAGATCATTCATTTGTTCAGAAGCTGGTTGATGATGGAGTCCTTTCCGAAAAGGAAGCTGAGTTCCATCCTAACAGAAATATAATTACAAGAGCACTTGGAGACAGCAACACTGTTGAAGCTGATGTTAAGGAGTTTGATATTCAGCCGGGTAAAGATATTTTTTTCTTTGTTTGTACTGATGGTGTTAATTGTGTTGCAGATAATGGAGAACTCCAGGAAATTTTTGAACTGAATGATATGAACAAAATTGCTCACGATATAACTGAATTAATTGAAGAAAGAGGAGCACCGGATAATTTTTCTTTTGTTATTGCCGGGAATGTAAGATAAAGGAAAATAAGATTGGATAAATTTTTAATCAGGGGAGGCAAAAAACTTTCCGGAACAATTAAAGTAAGCGGGGCAAAAAATGCATCACTTGCTTTAATGCCTGCAACATTACTCACTTCCGGAATTTCAACTCTTCATAACACTCCAAAGCTGAATGATGTTTATACAATGATGAAGCTTCTGAATGAACTTGGAGTTAAATCAAATTTTGAAGATGGTAATCTTGAACTTGATACAAAAAATATTACCAGCCAGGTTGCTCCTTATGAACATGTGAAAAAGATGAGAGCTTCTGTTTATGTTTTAGGCCCTTTGTTATCAAGATTTGGTTATGCTAAGGTTTCACTTCCCGGAGGGTGTGCATGGGGACCGAGACCAATCAATCTTCATCTTGAAGCTTTAAAAAAAATGGGAGCTGATATTGATCTTGTTGAAGGATATATAATTGCAAAAAGCGAAAGACTTCAGGGCGCAAAAATAAATTTTGATGTTTCATCTGTTGGTGCAACAGGAAATATTCTTATGGCAGCAAGTCTTGCAAAGGGAACTACGGTATTAAATAATGCAGCAATGGAACCTGAAATAATTAATCTTGCTGAATTTCTTGTTAAAATGGGAGCTAAGATAGAAGGAATCGGAACATCAGCTTTAACAATTGAAGGCGTTGATGAATTAAACCCTGCGGACATCGTAACAATTGCAGACAGGATTGAAGCCGGAACACTTTTAATAGCAACGGCTATAACAAGAGGCAATGTTACGCTAAAGGGTATTAACGATTTTTATATTAATGCTGTTCTTTCCAAACTCGAAGATTCAGGATGTAAGATTAGTATTGAGGGAGAAAACATCAGTTTGTCATCAACCGGTGATTTTATAAATCCAACTGATGTTACCACTTCAATTTTTCCTGGTTATCCAACAGATATGCAGGCTCAATGGACGGCGTATATGAGCATTGCAGATGGTGTTTCTAAGGTGACTGACACAATTTACTTAGATCGCTTTAAGCATGTACCGGAACTTGAAAGACTTGGTGCAGATATCCAGGTAAATGAAAATACCGCCATTATTAAAGGGGTTTCAAAGTTGACTGGTGCAAAAGTTATGTCAACAGATTTAAGAGCAAGCGCCTGTCTTGTTCTTGCCGGGCTAGCAGCGGAAGGAACAACCGAAGTTCTCCGTGTTTATCATTTAGACAGAGGTTACCAGAGGATTGAAGAAAAACTAAAAACTCTTGGCGCAGACATCGAAAGAGTTGCCGGAGCAGAATATTAATTGTGTCTTCAATTAAAAAAATATTTTCTTACAGAAACTACTTACCGGTTTATCTTTTAATAATTCTTCTCGTTAATATTTTTTTTATAAACATACCTTTAATAAGAGTATTTGGTTATGAATTTTCAGTTGCCAATTCTGTTCTTCTAACTTTTATTTCAGGTTTATATGTTATTTCTTTATTAAAGAATGAAGAGAAAAATAACTTTGTAAATAAATTAATCCTTCCATCTTTTCTTTTCTTGTTAGTTCCGTTTTTAGTTTCATTTATTAACTCATTGTTAACCGGCTTTTGCTCTTTCATTGATGGGTTGCTTTTTTATATTGTTATTACTGTTCCTTCAATTATTATAGGATTTACTTGCGGATTAGTCTCATCTTTTTTCTTAAAAAGATTTAGAAGAATTTTATTCTTTCTTCTTATAATAATAATTCTCGTTATTACCTTAGGTGAATTTTATTTTAATCCGCAGATTTATTTTTATAATTCAATTCTTGGTTATCTCCCGGGGACAATTTATGATGAAGCTCTTACAGTAGATTTAAAATTAGTCGTTTACAGATTTCTTAATCTTATTTTCTTTGGAGGACTTTTTGCAGGTTTGATTTTAAATCTATCAGAGAAAATTCAGATTAATAAACTATTTGTTTTTTTATACATAATAATTATTCCTGCTGTTTTTATTTTTCTTTCACCTTCATTTGGTTATTCAACAACGTTTACAAAACTAAAATCAGAATTAAGTAATTCTGTTTCAACAGAACATTTTGATATTTTCTTTGATAAAGGGATTAGTGATGATTTTGTAAAACTGCTGGCATTGCATCATGAATATTTCTATACTGAACTTGTTGATTATCTTAAAGTAAAACCAAAAGAGAAAATCCAATCCTTTATCTTTAAAGACAGGCAGCAAAAAAAAGAATTATTCGGTTCAGCTAATGCGGATGTTGCCAAAACATGGATGTACAGCATCTTTACGACCTATGATAATTATAATTCATCGTTGAAACATGAAATAGCCCATTGCTTCAGCACTGAGTTTGGAGAGGGCCCGTTAAAAATTGCAGATATGATAAATCCTTTTTTGATTGAAGGAATTGCTTCAGCCTGTGATCCTTTCACTGATGAAAATGAAGTTGATTATCTTGCATCAATTGCATACCAAAACGGGTATAAGATTAATCTCGCTCAGATGTACAAGTTTGCAAGCTTTTTTACACAGCCATCAACATTATCTTATATCTATGCGGGTTCTTTTACAAAATATCTTATTAAAAATTATGGAATAGAAAAATTTAAGAAGCTTTATGTTGATCCTGATTTCCCTGAGATATACGGAAAATCTGTAAATGAATTGGAGAAAGAATATTTTGCTTACCTTGATGAATTTGAAACTGATAATAAAACAGACAAAGCAAATTATTATTTCGGAAGGAAATCAATATTCTATAAAGTTTGTCCGCGTTTTATATCAGACAGGTTAGGAAAAGCATGGGAACATTATCAAAAAAGGGAATTTAAAGAAGCAAAAGAATTATTTGAATTCATTCTTGAGAAAGGCGAAACATATTCTGCTGTTGTTGGGCTTTCTTCATGTCTTGAAGAATTGAACAAGAAAGTTGAAGCAATATCTGTTATTAAAAAACATTTAAATAATTTTGAAAACACCGGCTATTATTATAATCTTGAATATAACTTAGCAGACCTTTATGCCAAAAACGGAAAGACTGGGATAGCAGATTCACTTTATAAGAAACTTCTTGAACAGAATCCCAATTCAACAATTTATTATCTTGCGGATATGAGAAGTGAGCTTTGCAAAAAAGATAATTTGATAAAAGATTATCTTTCCGGTGAAGATTCAATAAAATATTCTATATTGAAAAAAATAAATGACAGGGCATATTTGTATTCTTCGATTCCTGTTATGATAAATCTTTCAAAGTTTCTTGAAGAAGATTATTCTGATTTTATTTCACAGTTTGATAAAACATTATTTGTGAAAGATTATTTGTCAGCGTACAGTATTTATTTACTTTCAGTTTATATGACTGAGAATTTAGACTTTAGCAAAGCAAGAAGAATGGCAGCATTGTCTTTACGTTATAAAGATGATTATAATTTATACGCTGTGCTGAATGATAATTATAAAAAAATTAATTGGCTCTATCTTAACAGTGAAAAAGTTCTAACTACAATCACAAACAAAAACAATAAATAATATGTCAGAAGATTTATCACCAAATTACAATAAGGTTATTACATACCTGCTGGGATTTATTTCATTTGTTCTGTTTGTTTATATCCTTATGGCGCTGAGAGAAATATTAATCCCTGTAACAATTGCGATATTCCTTACATATCTTTTTCACCCTTTGATGATTTACCTGACAAAGCTGAAAATTCCAAAATGGCTTGCACTTATATTAATTGTAATTTTTGTTTTGGGACTTTATTACTTGTTGGGATTAATTTTAATATCATCTTTCAATTCATTCCCGGAAAAACTTGAAATATATACAAAAAATCTTTCGGGCTTTCTGGTGCAACTGCTCGATCCTTTTAATATTACTATAAAAGAGCTTGCTGATTATCTTAATCTGCAAATCAAAGAATATGATTTAAGTTCTGTTTTTCAGAAGCTTTTTGAATCGGGAATGATTCAAAATATTTTTAATTCATTAACGGGAATGTTTGGAGATTTTTTTATTGCACTTATCTTCTGGATATTTATGATTCTTGGGAAAGATAAGTTTGAAGAGCGGCTTAATTATGCTTTTGCCGATAACCAGGAAGCAGTTTCAAGAAATCTTGATTCGATTGATACACAACTTCAATCATACATTCTTATTAAAACAATTTTATGTTTAATAACCGGTGTTATTACAACATTAATATTGTGGATGTACGGAATTGATTTTGCAATAGTATGGGGCTTGTTAACATTCATTTTATATTATATACCTAATATTGGTTCTCTTATTGCTACTATTGCACCGATAACTGTAGCCCTTCTCGAATATGGATTTGGGTTTACAACAATTTCATTGGCGGTTGTTTTAGTGGTAAGCCATAATGTAATCGGTAATTTGATTGAGCCTCACTACCTTGGCAAGCAAATGGATTTAAGCCCTGTGTTTGTATTATTCTCATTAATTTTCTGGGGATGGATCTGGGGAATTGTAGGAATGTTCCTTGCTGTTCCGATTGCCGCTTCAATGAAAATACTTTTCAGCAATATTGAACCGCTTAAACCCATTGCAATCTTAATGGGAACCAAAAGTTCTGATAAAGAGGAAGGATAAATTATTTTAAGACTTCCTTCTTTAAGAAAGAAAAGATGACTAAGGAAATGGATATAATTTTAAAGCAGTTAAATGCACTCCCGTTTATTCCCAAAGCTTCATCCCTTGCCGAAGAAATGAATGTTGATCTTTACATTGTTGGCGGTTATGTGAGAGACATTCTTCTAAACAGAAGCAGGGATGAAATTGATTTTCTTGTTGTTGGTGATGGAACCGGTTTTGCTCAAAAATTTGCTGAATCTCTTAGCGTTGAGAATATTTCTGTTTTTAAGAATTTCGGTACTGCCCATTTCAGATATGGAGATTTTGATTTTGAATTTGTTGGCGCAAGGAAAGAATCATATTCGCGAACAAGCAGAAAACCGGATGTTGAAATAGGAACTTTTGAGGATGATATAAGCAGGAGAGATTTTACAATTAATACCCTTGCTGTTTCATTAAACAAAAAGAATTTTGGGGAACTTATTGATCTTTATAATGGTTTGGACGATCTGGAAAAAAGATTAATCAAAACTCCAGTTAACCCTGAAATTACTTTTGATGATGATCCTTTAAGAATGATGAGGGCTTTTCGTTTTGCTTCCCAGCTTAAATTTATAGTTGCAAATGAAATTATTGAGACTTCAAAAAAACTTAAAGAGAGATTAAAGATAGTTTCCCAGGAAAGAATAACAGATGAGTTTCTGAAAATATTGGAATCGCCGCAGCCATCAGTTGGTTTAAAGCTTTTATATGATTCTGAAATTCTTGAAGTGATTTTTCCTGAAATTGCAAATCTTGCCGGAGTTGATCAGAGAAAAGATTATCATCATAAAGATGTTTTTCTTCACACGCTTATGGTAGTTGATAATATTTCCCAAACCGATGATGTTTGGTTAAGGTTCACAGCTTTGGTTCATGATATTGCCAAACCTGCAACCAAAAAGTTTATTGAGGGAATCGGCTGGACATTTCACGGGCATGAAGAAATGGGTGCAAGAATGATGAAAGGGATTTTCAGAAGAATGAAGCTGCCGATGCATAAGCTTGATTATGTAACCAAGCTTGTAAGATTGCATCTTCGCCCAATGGCGCTTGCAAATGAAATTGTTACAGACTCAGCTATACGCAGGTTTATTGTTGATGCAGGGGAAGACCTTGAAGACTTAATAACTCTTTGCAGAGCAGATATTACAAGCAAAGATCCGAATAAAGTATCAGAATATCTCGGCAACTACGAAAGAGTGATGAAGAAAGTCTGGGAAGTTGAGGAGAAAGATAAGCTCCGTTCATTCCAATCTCCTGTAAGAGGAAATGAGATAATGAAAGTTTGCAATCTTAAACCTTCTAAAAAAGTTGGTGTGATTAAAAAAGCAATTGAAGATGCAATCCTTGAAGGAAAGATTGGGAATAATTATGAAGAAGCTTACCAGTATTTGTTGAAGATAAAGAATGAGTTTTTGTAAGAAGTAGGGACAAGGCGCGCCTTGTCCCTACAAAGAAAACATAAAATGAATATGGAGATGATTTCTGGAAAAAATTCAGGACGTTGAAGACGGTCTACCTTATACATTTGCAAAAGATTGGTAATTACTTTTATAAAGAAAAAGCTGAAAAAAAATAATATATATTTTATCTTAGTTGCTTTATTATTTACTACGGTACTCAACTCACAACCATATTATTACACAGCTAATTACATTTTAGCAGATAGTCAGTATCATGATTACATAAGTGATATTTATAGAATAAATTTAAGCAATCCCTCAAATGTAGATACATTATTTATTGATTATGGCGAAGTAGGGGCTGTATTGGCAGACGAAACAGAAAATTGGATTGTATTCGACAACTACAGCTTTTTAGAAATAATGAATATCAATAACCAATACCTACATGATACAATTTCTTTTGGTAACCAAGGATTATTAAAATTCAATTATTTACCTGTAATCGATAAGTTTTTAATTTACTATTTTGATACTCCAACGGTTTACACATTAGTTTTAGTTGATCCGAATAGTTTGAATATTATTGACACCATTCCAGATGCGATATATGCTAGGGCATCTGACTATAGTATTTCTAAAAATGGCAACTTCATTTATTTTGATAACCATGACACTATCGCTACATATTCAATATCAATACATCAAAGAGTAAACTATAAAAAAATTGAAGACATAACTTTTCCAGGAGCTGATAGATCTTATTTTGACTTTAGAAGAAATGGTATCGGTGTTATTGAGAATTATGTCAGTTCAATTTTCCCAAATAAATATTACAATATTTACTTTCTAGATAACGACTCTCTTTCAATCACTATTACTCACTTAAGTCCGGCAGACGGTTATGTGGCCAGTAACGGGAAATATTTGTTATTATTTAATTTGGTATTGAATCCTGATAGTATGGGCTTTAGAAATACTGATGGTAAAATAAAGAAGACAATTCAGTTGCCATCCGATGGTGAGGTAATGTGTTTTGAGAATTACCCAAACAATGTTTACTATGTAAAGAATATTGAATTACCAGAGAGAGAAGTGTTTGTCCTAAATATGGATTCCATTTTTAATGTATTAGACCTAACTGGTCTCAACCCATCGTCCAAAATAATTAATTCACCGTCGTTTACATTAACAGTAAATGGTCACGGTTTCGATACACTATCAACAATTTATTTTAACGATACTGCTAAAACAACTACGTATGTTTCAGACAGCGTATTAACCGCAGAGATACTTGCCTCAGATGTTTCGGTGGTGGGTACATTTCCGGTTTGGGTAAAAGATGAATATTCAACATCAGACACTTTATTTTTTATTGTTGATCCAT
>CAYNUV010000039.1:0-12685 GCA_964400245.1 uncultured Ignavibacteriaceae bacterium | reverse complement strand
AAAGAATAGCAACAGCAATTGAATGGATGTCTGAAGGAAAATCAAGACACTGGAAGTACGTGAAAAAGTAATTGCGAATTTCGGAATTACGAATTGCCGGATTAACGCATTGATTATTTTTTTGAATCCGATAATTCGCTAATCCGGTAATTATTCATCTGACATTCAGTATCAAAAAAAATATTTATAAGGATTAAAATGAGAAGCATTAAAAACCTCCATCACGCTATAGATGAACCGATGCCTGGGTTATCTACTTACAGGGCTTTTCCAAACAACAAAGTAGATCACATTGATCCTTTCCTTCTGCTTAATCATCATGGCCCGCAGGAATTTCTTCCGAACAATAACGGATTACCTTTTGGCCCTCACCCACACAGAGGTTTCGAAACTCTCACTTTTATTTTAAAAGGAGATGTGGTGCATAGTGATTCAAGCGGAGGAAAAAGTATAATAACTTCCGGAGGAATTCAGTGGATGACGGCAGGAAGCGGAATTATTCATTCGGAAAATTCTTCAGATGAGTTTAAACAAAAAGGTGGAATTGAAGAGGTGCTTCAGTTATGGATTAACCTACCTGCAAAATTAAAAATGACTCCCCCAAAATACTTTGGTTTACAAAAAGATGAAATTCCAAAATTAAAATTAGATGATGGGAAAGTAACCATCAATCTTGTTTCAGGAAATTGGGATAATACAAAAGGAGTAATTGATTCTTTAACTGATGTTCTGACTTCCTTTATTGAATTTAAAAAAGGTGGAGTTTTTCATATTAAAGTTGAAAAAGAAAGAAATATTCTTTTATATGTTGTTGATGGAAAAATAAAAGTAAATAATGAAATTGCCGGTAAGCTTATCTTAGTGGAATTCAACAACGACGATAATGAAATTCTAATTGAAGCACTTGAAGATTCAATAATAATTTTATGTCATGGAAATCCATTAAAAGAACCTGTTGTTTCTTACGGCCCTTTTGTTATGAATACAGAAGCTGAAATAAGACAGGCAATGATTGATTACCAATCAGGAAAGTTTCTTTAATAAATTTGATGAGTAATTAAATCTTCTTCAAAACACCATTTACTGAAAAGCTATGACTGAAAAATGGGATTGGCAAACAGAAATGAAAAAGGTTTCTAAATCATTTGATGGTAAGGAAGGTGTATTTATTCAGCTTGGAGATTCACTAACATTAGCCTTTCCCAATAATAAATGGGCTATATCGGGAATCGGGCATAAGCCGGAAGAAAAGGCTTTCTTAAAATGGGCACATGCGGGAGAGAAGAATAAAAAAGACGGGTGGTACCTGGCCACAACATTAATTGAAAATGGAAAACAGAGAATTACAACATTTACCGCAGCAGTAGGATGTTCTGCAAAATACTTGTTAACAGGGCGAAGGGGGCTTCCCCCTCTTAAAGAATTAATTGCTATTTATAATCCCCAGATAGCAGTTTATGCTGTGGGAATAAGTGATATAATTCGCAAAACTCCCACTTTGGAATACATTAAAAATATAAACCGGGCGATAAATCTTTTGAAAAAAAATGGAACGGTTCCAATTCTTTCAACCATAACCCCATCTAAAGGAAATAATAATCAAATCTTAAAAACTAATAGGTTGATTAGAAAGCTAGCAAAAGAAAGAAAGCTTCCACTCCTCGACATTTACGGAGAGATGAAAAAACGAAAGAAGAATATTTTTGGATATCTCCAGGAAGATGGTATTCATTTAACATGGAATCCGCCTGAAGGACCAGCCACTGAAAAAAATTTTTTGAAAAGCGGATATCTACTAAGATGTTATCTGACAGTAAGAAAAGCGATGGAAATCAAGGAAAAAGTTTTTGATACATAATCATCCTTATTTAAATAGTCGAGCAATAAGACGTAGTCAATAAGAAAGCAATATATGCCTAAAGCAAAAACAAAAAAGAATCTAACCGCTCGAACTGAGAATTATTCTTCACTCGTTGGCAATATTTCATCTCTGCTGGAATCAGCAAGAAAAACTTCCGCACGTGTTGTTAATACTATTCTTACTGCAAACTATTGGGAAATTGGAAGAAGAATAATTGAGTTTGAACAGAAAGGATCTGATCGTGCTCAATATGGGAATAATCTTCTTAAGAATCTTTCTATAGATCTGAAAGCTTTGGTAGAGGTTTTTCAGTTGATAATCTTGAGTCAATGAGGCTTTTTTATTTGACTTACCCTGCAAATGAGATTTCCGAGACACTGTCTCGGAAATTAAAAGAAAAAACCGAAACAACATCTCGGAATTTTGATTTTGAAGTTCTTAACTTCATCTCGTTATGAAAATCTAATAAATCTGAGGTATCAAATTATGAAGAAAATTTTATATTTTTATGTTAGTTATATCTTTAAGAGTTAAAAATGACAACAAAAGAAAAAGTCAAAAAAGAAATAGATAAAATGCCTGCTGATTTATTAGACAGAGTTTATAAATATATTACTTCTCTTAAAACAAAAGGTTATCAGAAAAAGAAGATTCGTACATTTAATCTCAAAGGACAGTTAGATGATTTAAATGTTCGAGAAAAAGCTTATGAGTAAGTTGTTGCTCGATACGAATGTTTTAATTTACTCTATTGATGAAGATTCAAAATATTTTAAAAGATCTCATAATTTATTTTCCGAACAATTCGAACTATATACTACTTCAAAAAATTTATCAGAATTTCTTTCCGTTATAACTAGAATTCCCAAAAATCCATTATCGCTAAAAGATGCTTTATTAGTAGTTGATGATTTTACAAAAGCGGCAACAATTTTATATCCAAATGATGAATCTTTTTTAATATTTCAAAATTTGTTACATAAGTATCAGCCTACCGGATTGCAAATACACGACTATGAAATTTTAAGTATAGGATTGGCTAATCAGGTATCAACTATTGCAACCTTCAATGAAAAAGATTTTAACAGAGTTAAAGAAATAGAATTATACATTTTTTAATCAAAAGGAATTTATAATGCAATACATTCCATCCTCATCCCGTTATGAAAATATAAATTACAAACGCTGCGGCAGAAGCGGATTAAAGCTGCCTCCAATCTCACTTGGTTTATGGTACAACTTTGGCGGATATGATATTTTTGAAAACTGCAGAGTTATGATTCATCGTGCTTTTGATCTCGGCATAACTCACTTCGATCTTGCCAACAATTATGGCCCGCCTTATGGTTCAGCAGAAGAAACCTTTGGGCAGATTTTGAAAAAAGATTTAAAGCCTTACCGCGATGAATTAGTTATTTCTTCCAAAGCCGGATGGGATATGTGGCCCGGACCCTATGGAAATTTTGGTTCAAGAAAATATTTAATTGCGAGTCTCGATCAGAGCTTAAAGAGAATGGGACTCGATTATGTTGATATCTTTTATCATCATCGCCCTGATCCTGAAACTCCTCTTGAAGAAACAATGGGTGCGCTTGATTATATAGTGAGAAGCGGCAGAGCATTGTATGCCGGTATTTCTCAATATAAACCTGAAGACACGAGACAAGCTGCAAATATTCTTCGTTCATTGGGAACACCATTACTTATTCATCAGCCAAATTATAATATATTTGACAGATGGATTGAACAGGGATTACTTAATGTTTTGGCTGAAGAAGGAATTGGCTGTATTGTATTTTCACCTTTGGCGCAGGGAATACTGACTGATAAATATTTGAAAGATATTCCACCCGATTCAAGAGCGGGAAAAGAATATATCCGTTTCTTTAAACCTGATAATGTAACAGAAGATAAATTATCTAAAGTTAGAAAGCTGAATGAACTTGCCAAAAAGAGAAATCAATCTTTAGCTCAAATGTCTTTAGCGTGGGTTTTAAGATCCCGCAATGGCGGGACAGTTACATCTGCACTTATTGGTGCAAGTAAAGTCTCTCAGATTGAAGATGCGATTGGAGCTTTACAAAACCTAATGTTTAATGATGAAGAACTGAGAAGTATTGATGAAATATTATCGGCATAATTCAGATTTGGAATAATGGAATGGTGGATTATTGGAATTATATTATTCCAACGCAATATCTTTGGATAGCAAAATCAGAATAAACCAACTTTCCTCTGAAGATTAATTCCCATTCAGACTTTTCTAATAATTGTTTAAATTTAACTGATTTTTTATTTTTATTTTAACTTTCTATTTGTAAAGGTGAACCTATACTTAAAAAAAATATTGTCTCGATGAAAAAAATCAAATTAATGATTATAGAAGATAATCGCCTTCTGCGCGAGGGAATCACTGCTATGTTAAAAGAGCAGCATGATCTGAAAGTAGTGGCTGCACTTGGAACAAATGAAAACATTCTTCACAAAATAAGTATCTTAAAACCTAACATTGCACTGCTTGATCTGGGTTTGCGAAATCAGAATAGTTTACAGGTTGTTAAATCTGTCAAGAAAAAATTTCCCGTGACAAAGATAATTGCAATGGATCTTGTTCCGGTACATGAAGAAGTCCTTGAATTTGTACAGGCAGGTGTTTCAGGATTTATACTTAAAGATGCTACAGTTAATGATTTCCTTAGAACAATCAGGTCTGTAGCCCAGGGAAACAAAGTTTTGCCGCCTAATCTTACTGATTCACTTTTCTCACAGATTGTTGAACATGCAATAACAGGAACAAAGGAATCCAATCTGATTAGATCGGTACGGATGACAAAACGCGAAAAGCAGGTTATTGAATTAATTTCAGATGGTTTGACAAACAAGGAAATTGCGCAAAAGCTCCACCTCTCAACCCACACTGTAAAAAGCCATGTCCATAACATTCTTGAGAAACTTGCTTTGCATACACGTGTTCAGATTGCAAGATATGCACATTCTACTGAAGTTGTAAAGGAAACAACAGATACCCTTTCATTGATTGATGAATAAATCCTTCACCCTATAGATGTAGTTCCTTTCTCATCCTTTTGGAGTATTTATTTCAGGGGCATATCTTTGTACCTTCATAAGGAAAAAAAGAGCTGAATTAAAACTTTCTAATCAAAAGGAGAAAGAATAATGAGTAAAGGACAGAACGCTAAAAAAGGATCGAAGAAAGAGCCGTTGAAAACAATGAAGGAAAAAAAGGCGGCTAAAAGAGAAAAGAAAAATGAAAAGAATAACCAGGGAATACTCAATGAAAAATTCAGTTAACAAAAGAAGTTTTTGTTACTGATTAAAGAAGGTCGGTTTGTAATTATTCCTTAACACAGATTTTTAATTCTGTGCTACCCAGTATATAATAATCTTATCAAAGATTATACTTTACTATCTAAAGGATTAACTCTTTTTTCATCCTTTTGTACGATTTGTTTTCAATGGCTTTATACTAACCTGTGATTAGCTTATTTCACAAATTATTTATTTAAGAAGAGGCGTTTTGGGTACGACTTTTTATTGAATATAGAAAAGGAATTTTTCGTGTTTCAAATTGTCGGTCTTAGTCTGCTACTGATATGGTCATTAGGATTATTAGCCCCTTACACAATTATAGGCTTTTTCAAGATCCTTTTGTTAACTGTCCTTTTGAATTTCCTGCTCAAGAAAATTAATGGTCTGAATCTTCTTAAAATTAAACTATACAAAAGATTGGGTTTCAATTAATATTAATTTAAAAAAGTTACTTTGATATAATCTCTCATCAGGAAATTCATCCGAAAGATGTAATTCCATTTTCATCCTATTGTACTATTGGTTTTATAGAAAATATCTGGTAATCTCTTATACATATAAAATGAAATTTCAAATGAAAAAGCTGATTATGTTTTTGCTATTATTTGTTCCGGTGTCTTTAATTGCTCAGAATAATGTTGAGAAAGATAATCCTGTAATGAAATCAATTAAAAGAATGGATGGGCAAAATATCCTCGGATTCGGAAATGCGGGACCAGATTGTGGATATGATGATTGAGAAAACAAAAGGTAATAAAGAAGAAATGATGAAACTTGCAAATTCTTTTACAGGTAATCCGGAATTGAATAAAATAATAATGGATACAATGCCGAGTGGAGCAAAAAGTGAATATTCATTGCAGCCTATCGGAATGACGTCCGATAGTATCAAGGTGATGAAAATACAACCAATGCCGAAAAAATAAAACCATACAGGAATTTAATCATTCATAATAGTTCTTTAAGACAATCATTGTACAATAAGGTCCTATGAAAAAAATCAGATTACTTCTGATTGAAGATAATCGCCTTTTACGTGAAGGGATATTAGCTATCCTTAAAAACCAGGCGGATATCAAAATAGTTTCAACCTCCGGGAATAATGAAAATACAGTTCTGAAGATCCATAAATTAAAACCAAACGTAATTCTTTTGGATTTAGGATTGCGAAGCCAAAACAGTTTACGCGTTGTGGAAATTGTAAAGAAGGAATTCTCCGGTGCAAAAATAATAGTTATGGATCTTGCGCCTGTTCAGGGGGATGTACTTCAATATGTAAAAGCAGGTGCAAATGGTTTTATACTTAAAGACGCATTGTTAAATGATTTATTAGGAACAATACGATCTGTATCAGAAGGAGCTACAGTTCTGCCGCCATTACTGGTTGATTCTCTTTTTTCACAGATTGTTGAACATGCAGTAGGTGAAGGTAAAGCAAATCTAAAAAAAGCTGTTTGTATGACTAAACGTGAACGGGAAGTTATCGGACTGCTTGGTGATGGCATGAGTAATAAAGAGATTGCACAAAAAATTCACATATCCACTTATACTGTTAAAAGTCATATTCATAATATTATGGAGAAGCTCGCATTACATACACGACTGGAAATTGCCAACTATTCTTACACTGATGAAACTCTTAAAACAATTTCGAAGAGTATTTCGATGCTCAGCAATTGACCGGTCAAAAAATAAAATCTTTACCCGGATTATTTACTCGCCCAAACGATGTAGTTCTTTTTTCATCCCTTTGCACCATTGAATTAGCTTTTGTCTCTGTATAGCTTGTTCTGGTAAATGAAGCGGCAGATAATATTTCGTCGGAAATTCCCAACAATTAAAACGACCCGAAATAGCACAAGCACTCTTATAAGTGATACCTAACATTCGATTCATGGCTCTACTTTTTGTAAATTCATTTAGGAATCAACTATTACTTATATTACAAAATTAACTTTGAATTTTGTCAGGTATATAATTACGATACCTTTTTATATTTTAATTAAAATGGATATTAATCTTGGAGCAAAGCATAACAGATTCAACACTCAACCGGATTGCCTTCATTGGAAATTATTTACCACGCCAGTGCGGAATTGCCACATTTACAACCGATTTGTGTGAAGCCATTGCTGGTCGATACAGTGGAACAACATGCATTGCACTGCCGGTCAATGATGTAGTAACTGGTTATGCTTATCCAACCCGGGTTCGATTTGAACTCACAGAGAAAGATATCGATTCTTATTTAAGAGCCTCGGATTTTTTAAATATCAATAATGTTGACCTGGTGTGTCTGCAATTCGAGTATGGAATATTCGGCGGAAAAGCAGGAAGCCACATCCTGGCGCTCTTGCGCGGATTACGAATGCCTATCGTTACAACTTTGCACACAATACTGAAAAACCCCGATCCTGATCAACGGCGAGTACTGGAAGAAGTTGCAGCTTTATCAGATCGTTTGGTTGTTATGAGTGAACGCGGTTCTGAATTTCTGCATGATGTTTATAATATACCTTTGGAAAAAGTCGATATGATTCCACACGGTATCCCGGACGTACCATTTGTAGATCCAAGTTTTAATAAAGATTTATTTGGGGTAGAGGGCAAAATCGTTTTACTAAGTTTTGGTTTACTCTCGTCGAGCAAAGGAATCGAAACTGTTATATCTGCACTACCCCACATTGTTACCCGTTATCCCGACATTGTTTATATCGTTGTTGGCGCAACACATCCTCATGTTATTCAACAAGAAGGAGAAACTTACCGCTTGTCTTTGCAATGGCTGGCTCAACAGAAAGGTGTGGAAAGTAATGTTATCTTTTACAACCGCTTTGTTAGTTTGGAAGAACTTGTTGAATTCATCGGTGCAGCCGATATCTATATTACGCCTTATCTCAACGAAGCACAGATTACATCGGGAACGCTGGCTTACACATTAGGAGCGGGCAAAGCTGTTATCTCTACACCATATTGGTATGCACAAGAAATGCTTTCGGATGGACGGGGTGTGCTGGTTCCATTCCGCGATCATGAAGCTTTGGCAGAGCAGGTTATTAACTTGTTAGAAAACGAAGCAGAACGGCATGCAATGCGCAAGAGGGCTTATAAGTTTGGCCGAGCGATGATTTGGTCCGAGGTAGCACAAAGATATATGGAAAGTTTTGAACGTGCACGGGCAGAGCGCCGTTATTATATCCCCTCAGGTTTTATTTCAAAAACGCTCCATAAATATCCAGGTGAACTGCCTCCAATAAAGCTCGATCACTTAGACCAAATGACAGATTATACGGGTATATTTCAGCACGCACTTTTTATAGTGCCAAATTATTCTCATGGCTATACCACTGATGACAATGCCCGGGCTCTTTTAGTAAGTATTCTCTTAGATGAACTTGGTAACAGCAAGAGCCTGGGATTGTCTTCCCGCTATCTTGCCTTCCTTGGATTTGCATTCAACGATAAAACTAAACGGTTTCGAAATTTCATGAACTATCAGCGCAATTGGTTAGAAGATTCCGGATCGGATGACAGTCATGGTCGGGCACTTTTGGCATTGGGAACAGTATTAAATCATTCTGTTACACCGGAATTCAACAGCATGGCAGGTTGGCTGTTTGAACAAACTTTACCCGCAATTCTTTTAACTACCAGTCCACGTGCCTGGGCATTTGCTCTTATAGGCATTTATGAGTATTCACAAAAATTTGCCGGTGACCGCAGGGCGAACCATGTGCAGGATGAATTGGCAGGACGGCTTCTTGCATTATATCAGAATAATCGTTCTGAAGAATGGCGCTGGTATGAAAAAGAACTCTCATATTGCAACGCTGCTCTGCCACATGCTTTACTCACTTGCGGCAAATCAATTCCTAATAAAGCTATGGCTGATGCCGGATTGGAGTCGTTAAACTGGCTTGCCAATTTGCAGCGCGCTGATGCAGGCCATTTTGTCCCGATTGGATCAAACGGTTTTTATCAGAAGGGTGGGGAGCGGGCTCGTTTTGATCAACAGCCTGTTGAGGCACAAACAATGGTATCGGCTTGTCTTGAAGCATTCAGAATTACAGGAGACAAATTTTGGAATAAAGAAGCTCGTCGGACATTCGAATGGTTCCTCGGACGCAACGATTTAAATCTTCCACTTTACGATCCTACAACAGGTGGTTGCCGTGATGGTTTACATTCGGATCGTCTAAACCAGAATCAGGGTGCAGAATCAACTTTAGCTTTTCTTCAGTCATTATTGGAATTACGTTTGGCTGAACATTCACATTTGTCAATGGAGGCATTATTAAAATGAACAATCAGCATGCAGAAGTTTTTCGCCGCCATAAACTGAATCCGATTCTTTCAGCCAATAATTGGCCATATCTTATAATGAAAGCCTTAGTATTTCACGGCTGAAGACAAAATTTATTTAACAAATCAAGGAAGGATCAAAACCATGAACACAAAAACAATAGGTCTAATCATACTTATAATAGGGTTGGTAATGACTCTATATACTGGATTTAATTATGTAACAAAAGAAAAAGTTGTGGACATTGGCGATGTTGAGATAACAGCGGATAAAGATCATACAGCAAGTTGGTCCCCATTTATTGGTATAGGAATAATGGTAATCGGTGGGGTTGTTTTTCTATCCGGTAAAAAGAAATAGTCCAGACTGAATACAAACTAAATTGTCCGGGGCAGTACTCTCTCAACCAAAAGATGTAATTCCTTTTTCATCCATTTGATTGATTGAATACTTTCTCATTAATAGTGATGATAGAACCTGAATAAAACCAAATAATTTCTAAAGATAGAAAAATGATAATTGTCAGTATTTCTTCTACTCAGGAAAAATTTGTTATCCGGTTAAAACACAAAATTGATTATGTGGTTGAAAAGAGATTTGTTGGAACAAACTCCTTAAACCAAAGAGCAATCTATGTGTTTGTACAATTATTCTTCTCAATTATAAAACTGATTTTTAAAGAAAAATTCGTAGATTCCCGCTAATGAATATTTTATTGGTTTATCCAATGTATCCGGATACATTCTGGAGTTTTAAACACGCATTAAAATTCGTTTCAAAGAAAGCGAGTTTCCCGCCATTAGGATTATTAACTATTGCTGCAATGCTTCCCGAAGATTGGAATAAAAAATTAATTGATATGAATGCAACAATGTTGAAAGATGAAGATATTCTTTGGGCAGATTTTGTTTTTATCAGTGCGATGTCAATACAAAGTGTGTCCGCTGATGAAGTGATACAAAGATGTAAAAAGTTAAATACAAAAATTGTAGCGGGCGGACCTTTATTCACAAGCAGTTTTGAATATTACGAAATCGTTGATCATCTTATTCTCAATGAAGCAGAAATTACTCTTCCCCTGTTTTTAAATGACCTGAACAAGGGAAAACCAAAACATAAGTACACTTCGGAAGAATGGGCAGATATTGTAACTACACCTTTGCCTCTTTGGGAAATTGTACCAATGAATAATTATACTTCCATGAATCTTCAGTATTCACGTGGATGCCCTTATGATTGTGACTTTTGCGATATAACCGTTCTTTATGGAAGAAAACCACGTACAAAAACCAAAGAACAAGTTATTGCCGAATTGGATGTATTATATTTTACAGGCTGGAGAGGTCCCGTTTTTTTTGTTGATGATAATTTCATTGGCAATAAAGCAAAACTGAAAAAAGAAATTCTTCCTGCAATTACAGAGTGGATGGAGAGAAGAAAAAATCCTTTTTATCTTAATACAGAAGCTTCTATTAATCTTGCGGATGATGAACAACTGATGCAGTTGATGGTGAAAGCAGGATTTGAAGCTGTGTTTATAGGAATCGAGTCTCCTAATGAAGAGAGCTTGATTGAGTGTAATAAAACTCAGAACAGAAACCGTGATCTAATCTCAAGTGTGAAGAAAATACAAAAGGCTGGTTTGGAAGTACAGGGAGGATTTATTGTCGGGTTTGATAATGACCCGCCTTCAATTTTTGAAAAGCTAACCAACTTTATACAGGAAAGTGGAATAGTAACGGCAATGGTTGGTTTATTAAACGCACCCAAAGGAACGAAGCTTCAGAAAAGACTGCTTAACGAAGGAAGAATGCTGAAAGATTTTACAGGCAATAACACCGACTTTTCAATTAACTTTATTCCGCGGATGGATGCAAAAGCGCTTCTCGATGGATATCAGAAAATCTTGGATAAAATTTATTCGCCCAAATATTATTATGAACGTGTTATGCGGTTTTTGAAGGATTTTGAACCGAAGAAGAAGAAGAAAGTTTTTCACCTTAATCCGAATTACATCCTTGCTCTGTTTAAATCTATGTACAAATTAGGAGTGGTTGGTGAGGAAAGAATTTACTACTGGAAATTATTTTTCTGGTCGCTGTTCCGTAAACCTCAGATGTTTTCCTTAGCAATCCTGTTCACGATTTATGGTTTTCATTTCAGAAAGGTTTCAGGTAATGTTTAATAAAAATCAGATATTAATATTGTACAATAGAATCCACCTTATACTAATGGAGGACTTATACCATTCTTCTTTAATACACAATTAATTTTTATCCTCGTAAAGGATTAGTTCCTTTTTCATCCCTTTGACGGATTGAATTTCTCCATTAAAGGTTGTATACTGTGTTAGATATAGGGTGGTATCATGGTAAAGATCAATAAAAAAGAAAAATTTAAATCACCTAATAATCCGCTCCCCTCAAAAATCAAATTAAAATCCGCAGATGAAGTAAGTGAATTCGCCGAAAACATAATCAATACTGTACGGGAACCTTTACTTGTTTTGGACAAAGATTTAAGAGTACTTTAAAGCCAGCCGTTCATTCTATGATTTCTTCAAGGTAACCTCCGAAGAAACAATTGGAAAGCTTATATATGATTTGGGAAATCACCAATGGAATATTCCTAAACTTAGAGAACTGCTGGAGACAATCCTTCCCGAAAAAACAACATTCGACAACTATGAAGTTGAACACGATTTTTCTACAATCGGTAAACACATAATGCTTTTGAATGCCCGTCAAATTGAAAGAGCCCTTGGAAAAGAGAAGATAATTCTTCTTGCCATCGAGGATATCACCGAACGTAAGGAGATAGAAGCCGGTCTGGAAAAAACCCGCAAAGAACTTGTGGTAATTAAAAAATCGGCAGATGAAGTAAGTGAATTCGCCGAAAACATAATCAACACTGTACGGGAACCTTTACTTGTTTTGGATAAAGATTTAAGAGTACTTAAAGCCAGCCGTTCATTCTATGATTTCTTCAAGGTAACCTCCGAAGAAACAATTGGAAAGCTTATATATGATTTGGGAAATCACCAATGGAATATTCCTAAACTAAGAGAACTGCTTGAGACGATCCTTCCCGAAAAAACAACATTTGATAACTATGAAGTTAAACACGATTTTTCTACAATCGGTAAACGCATCATGCTTTTGAATTCTAGGCAAATTGAAAGAGCTCTTGGA
>CAYNUV010000038.1:0-13226 GCA_964400245.1 uncultured Ignavibacteriaceae bacterium | reverse complement strand
TAGTCCTTGAAAATAATCTTATAAAAAAACTTAAGCCGCGTTATAATGTTAACCTTAGGGATGATAAATCTTACCCGTTTATAAAAGTAACTAAAGAACCTTACCCGCGTGTTTATCCTACAAGAAGAGTAATAAGAGATGGTTCAAAATATTTTGGGCCTTACACGGATGTTAAGAATATGAAATCTTCGCTCAGGATGATTAACCATATTTTTAAAATAAGAACCTGCAAGCTTGATCTTAACAAGGAGAGTATTGAAAAGAAGAAATTCAAAGTTTGTCTCGAATATCATATTAAAAGATGCGATGGACCGTGTGAAGATTTAATCTCAGAAATTAATTACAATGAAATGGTGAATGAAGTTGTTAAAGTTCTAAGAGGAAAAACCGATGAGCTGATTAAAGATCTAAATCTTAAAATGAATTCATCAGTTGAGCTGCTTGAATTTGAAAAAGCTGCCGAGATAAGGGACAGGTTAGAACAGCTTACTGCAATTGCTTCAAAGCAAAAAGTAGTAAGCGATGATTTTGATGACAGGGATGTTATATCAATTGCTTATGAAGGGAAAGACTCAGCCTGCTCAATCTTTAATATCCGGAGCGGGAAACTTGTCGGCAAAAAACAGTTGAAGTTATCCATCACCGAAGGTGAAGAAGAACACGATATTTATGCAGCAGCAATTAAATTTTATTACGGTGAGTTTGTAGAAATACCACAGGAAATCCTGATGGATACTCAGCCATCTGATGCAGATACATTAATTCAATGGTTAAACCTGACTGCCATACAGGCAGGCACTAAATCAAGTAAAAAAGTAAAATTTGTTTTCCCTCAGAGAGGAGATTTGAAATCTCTTGTTAAAATGTGCAAAGAGAATGCAATCCTTCAATTAAAAGAATTGCAATTGCAAAAAATGAAGCATGAAGGAAATGTTAACTACTCAATTGAAGCTTTAAAGAGGGATTTAAGATTAAAGTATCTCCCGAAAAAAATAGAATGTTTTGATATTTCCAATTTACAAGGAACTGATACAGTTGCAAGCATGGTAGTTTTTGAAAACGGCAAACCGAAGAAAAGTCAGTACAGAAAATTTATTATAAAGGATGTTTTAGGGCCCGATGATTTTTTAAGTATGCAGGAAGTGATAAGAAGAAGATATACAAGGCTAAAAGAAGAAAATGAACCGTTGCCCGATTTAATTATGGTTGATGGTGGGAAGGGACAATTATCCTCTGCCGTTGATGTCCTAAATGAGATTGGATTTTCAAATTGTAACATTATTGGTTTGGCAAAAAGGCTTGAAGAAGTTTTCTTACCGGGGCAATCCGATCCTGTTAACATTCCAAAAACTTCATCAGGTTTAAGGTTATTGCAGCAAATACGGGATGAAGCGCATCGTTTTGCAATTACGTTTCATAGAAACCGCAGAAGTAAAAGAACAATTAAAACCGAACTAACTGAAATAAAAGGGATTGGAGAATCAACGGCACTCAAGTTGCTTAAAGAGCTCGGAAGTTTGAATGCTGTAAAATCTGCTGATATAAATAAACTCACCACCATAGTTGGTAAACAAAAAGCTGAGATTCTCTTAAATCACTTTAAAGAAGAAAAAAATAATTTATGAGCAAATACCCTGTTATAATTGTATTAGTTACTTTGGTTTTTTATGCCGGTTATGTTAAAACAGATACTATTGTAAATGTAACCAAAGATATTCCTGAAATAAAAAATCTTCCTTCACTTATTAATGCTGAGTTACGTGACACTGTTTATACTTTAAAGTCCACATTTATCGAAGTCAATCTTGCAACGCAAACCGGATATCTTTATTCAAAGGGAGATTCAGTTTTTAAATTTGGAGTTTCAACCGGCAATAAAAAAATATTTGAATCTATTGATACTAAGGAAGGGTTATATGTCATCCAGTCTAAAATGCCTAAGGTTCATTCGCAGCAATTTGACAGTACATTATTGATTAACTGGATGGGTTTTAATTATGGAATTGGTTTTCATGCTTTGGCAGGAAATTCCTACTACAAATATTTGGGTGTAGATAAAAGATCTCACGGCTGTGTAAGAATATCGAGAGAAGATGCAAAATATATTTACAGCAAAATTGAAATCGGGACACCGATTTTAATCCACAGCGGGAACAATGCAGTTTATATAGGATTTGCAGACAGCACCTATGCAAATAATTTTTCAGAATATTCTTATGACGAGCTAAACAAAATATTACCGGAAAGATTTAACACACTTTACGAAGGAAAATATTTTGTTAAATTATTAAATAAAATTCTCATTGGTAAAAACAATATTACACACAATGGTTTATCAATAGGCGATTCAAATAGAATTCCTGAAAAGCAGTTCGTAGTGCCGGGCTCTTTTAATACTTATTATGCTCTGCAGGATGGAGTTTATGTGAAAGCTTATTGGAAAGGTTGATGTTTCTGAGTTCAAGTTCAAGAGTAAGTTTCAAGAAAAGTATGACCCGCTAATCAATTCCCCATTTCGATTCTTACCTTCCCTATAAAAATAAAACACCAACCAAAATAAAAGATACAATTTATCATTGGGAGATATTATCAAAAAATATAATCCCTTAACTAAAAAAATCAAAAATAAAATATTATATTTTGATGTATTCTTTGAGATATATACATGAAACTACTTTTAGCACTATTGATTTTGTTTACTTTTTACGGTTGCGAACAGAAACAAAAAGTTCAGCCGGAAAAATTTAATACGAGTGTAATAAAAAACCTTGTAACTAAAGCAATTAATAATGATTCAACTTCAAATAATAAGCTTTCAAATCTTATTGATTATTCATCATCGGAAGGGAATAATTATAACTCCATTATCGTTGATAGTATAATAACATTTAAAGATACTCTATACTTTATTATCCTTGAAAATTCAAATCCTTTATGCAACAGGTTTGCTGTTTACAATTCATCTCTTTCTCCTCTACTAATGGATAAATCTCTAAACGGCAATATATTTTTTGAAGTTATTAAACCAGGGAAGTATAATTTCATTAAGATAGATGAGACTTATCTCTCAAAAGATACGCTTACTTTAAGCCGCATTTCTCTTTATTCGGTTGATTCTTCAGGAGTTGCATTATCTTTCAGAACACATACAAAATTTTCTAAACCGGGCAATGAGTTTTTCCAGGATATAGCTGAAATTTCTGACTCACTTATCAGAACAAGCTTAAGAAGCTTAAAGAAATCACCCATAGATGGAAAGCAAGATTTTTTTATATTTTATTCATCAACAAAAAAATATTCATCGCTGCAGAATATATTTGATGAGTTTATAAAAAGTGAAATAGAAATCTTTAAACATAGTCCTGTGAAGAAACAGATTGCCGACAGCATAATTGTGAATTAATTATTTTGAGATAAAAATCCTGAGATGTATAAATTATTACTATTCCTTAAGAAAACAGATAATAAAGAAATAAATAATTTGTTTAATGAACACACACTAAAATATCTGAGCGAACTAAATGGAGGCAAGGTGGAAGCCGGTGAAGTTGAAAGTAATCTGCTCCTGGAAACAAAATACAGTAAATTTTGTGAAGTTAATGTTCCATCGAAAGAAGAATGGGATAAAAAAATGAACTCCAAGACCGGCAGGGAGTTTAATAAACATCTAATGGATTTCCATCAGTATATAACTGTAATCTTTGTGAATTATGAGGATGAGAAATGAACATATATCTTATCCGCCACGGTGATGCTGAATCAATATCTAAATCAAAATCGGATCACGAAAGAGAGTTAACCACAAAAGGAAAAGAATCAATAAAAAAGGCTGCAGCAGGATGGAAAAAAATTATTTACAATTTTGATTTGATCGCTTCTTCGCCATATAAGAGAGCTTTACAAACTGCAGAATTAATTGCTCAAGTTTATAATTTTAAAGATAAAATTGTAACAGATAAAAGAATTGTAAGCGGAAGTAGAGAAAATGATTTAATTGATTTTATAAATTCCCAGGATGAAAAAAATATTGCTATTGTTGGACATGAACCGGATATGTCCCGTAACCTGTCTGCACTTGTTTCATCTTCAGGAATGTATTGCGAGTTTAAGAAAGGAACTATTGCAAAAATAAATTTTGAAGGAAAAGTCAGGCCCTCGGACGGCACACTTGAATTTTTAATACCGGCAGATCTCTTTAAATAAAAAAGAAATCGGGAAACCGCTTACACAAGTTCATGCTTACCGCTGCTTCCTTCCGGACCTGACGGATTTGGGCATTAGCCCGTTAAACGGCTCCCGATTCCGTGAATATTATAAAATATCCACAGCTATTGTTGGGAGCACAAAAATCTGTAAAAAAATTAAATATTGCAAGAGAAATCTTTTAAATCTTTGGACCGTCGGTTGTTGCTTATGAAATATTGTTCTTATAATTTTTTAAATGCAATCTTCATAAGAACTGAATGAGAACTGATCTTAACTTGTATCTTGTACAAAAATAAAACCTGGAGTAATTGATGGCAGATCAAAAATTACGTGGAGAAGTTTTTTATCCTTCAAAGGAAATTACAGATCATGCAAATGCTAAATGCGATAAACTTTATAAGGCTGCATCAGATGACAAATTTAAATTCTGGGCAACTGAAGCTGAGAATCTCCACTGGTTTAAAAAGTGGGATAAAGTTTTAGATGATTCGAACAAACCTTTCTTTAAATGGTTTGTTGGAGGCAAAACCAATATATCATACAATTGTCTTGATGTTCACGTAAAAACTTTCCGCAGAAATAAATTAGCAATAATATGGGAAGGTGAAAATGGAGATCTCAAAACGCTATCATATTTTGCATTACATCGTGAGACGTGCAGATTTGCGAATGTTCTGAAAAGCCTTGGAGTTCAGAAAGGTGACCGTGTTACTATTTATATGGGAAGGACTCCGGAAATTGTTATTGCAATGCTCGCTTGTGCAAGAATTGGTGCTGTTCATTCAGTTGTATATGGAGGATTTTCTGTTGAAGCTTTACATGAAAGACTTGAAGACAGCCAGTCCAAAGTTTTAGTTGTGTCTGATGGTTCTTATCAGAGAGGAAAAATTGTAGAGCTTAAAAAAATTGCAGATGAAGCTTTACAAAGAGCGGCTACTGTACAGAGTGTTGTTGTAGTTAAGCGTACAGGCCAGCAGGTAAATATGGAACAAGGACGTGATATGTGGTATCATGAATTAATGGCGCTCCCTTTCACTAACAGTACCAGTTATGCAGAAGAAACAGATGCAGAAGATCCCCTCTTTCTTCTTTATACTTCCGGCACTACAGGAAAGCCAAAAGCAATTCTTCATACTCATGGTGGTTATATGGTCGGAACATATTCAACTTTAAAATATGTTTTTGATATTCATGAAGAGGACAGATATTGGTGCGCAGCAGATCCCGGCTGGATAACAGGACACAGTTATATTGTTTATGGACCTTTGTTAAATGGTGCAACTTCATTTATGTATGAAGGAGCTCCAAGTTTTCCATTTCCAAATCGCTGGTGGCAAATGATTGAGAAATATGGAATTAATATTCTTTATACTGCTCCAACTGCAATCCGAGGTTTTATGCGGTTTGGAGATGCCTGGCCAAACAGGCATGATCTTTCTTCACTTCGTCTTTTAGGAAGTGTTGGTGAACCAATCAATCCTGAAGCATGGAGATGGTATCATAGAGTTATTGGAAAAGAAAGATGCCCGATTATGGATACCTGGTGGCAAACAGAAACCGGAATGTTTATGATTACTCCAATGCCATGCACTCCACTAAAACCCGGTTCCGGTACAAAACCTTTCCCTGGAATTGAGGCAGATGTTGTTGATGAAAAGGGTGTTCCGGTTAAACCAAATGATGAAGGTTATCTTGTAATAAAGACACCCTGGCCTGCTATGATAAGAACAATTTATAATGATCCAGACAGGTATATAAGTCAATATTGGAGTAAATACCCCGGAATGTATATGACAGGTGACTCTGCACGGAAAGATGAAGATGGTTATTTCTGGATTATAGGAAGGGTTGATGATGTAATAAAAGTTTCCGGTTACAGACTTGGTACAGCAGAGATTGAAAGTGCATTAGTCAGTCATTCATCAGTTGCGGAAGCTGCTGCAATTGGATTACCTCACGAAGTTAAAGGTAATGCCATTTATGCTTATGTAATTCTTAAATCCGGTATCAGCAAAAGTGAAAATCTTATTGAAGAGTTGAGACAACATGTTGGACATGAAGTTGGACCCATTGCAAAGCCTGAACACATTGAAATAGTTGATTCACTTCCCAAAACCAGGAGTGGAAAAATTATGAGGAGGGTTTTAAAAGCGAAAGCTTTAGGGTTGGATCCCGGAAATCTAAGCACACTCGAAGAATAACAAATCTAATGGTGTTCTTTAACTGTAAGTAGGAACACCTTTCTTTTCTTTCCTCAATTTAACTTCTCATGTAGAAAATTCTTCTGATTATTTCCTCAACAAGTTTAAAATCAAATTAATTCATATTGAAGTATATGTAACTTAATGAGTTATAGACTTATAACTCAGACTAATTAGTGGAATAATTATTGTAAAAATGCATAAAACCAGTTTATAGAATTATGGAACAGATGCCTTTCATAAAGCTTCTATGAAATGTAAACAGCACAAATAATTTACTTTTTATAATTATTATTAAAAATAAGGGAACTTAACAGTTTTGAATGAGGGAAATAAAAATTCTTCTTTTAGAAAAGAAGTAAATGCTCTTCAAACTTCTATTCAGAAGCTTTCAAATAATCACCTGTTTAGCCAGGTTTATGGAGATCTGCTGAAAGATCTTACTTCACTGCTTAACGATCTTGAAGGTTCATACCAGAATTTCAATCTTTTAAGTGAAGCTTCAAAAGATGTCATTTTCAGGATATCATTATCAGGAGAAATAATACTGATTAGCGATTCCTGTAAAGAAATGTTTGGGTTTAATAAAGAAGAATTAACAGGTAAGCAGCTTGATAAAATCATCAAAATAGAAAAAGCCAACAGTTCAATTAGTTTACAGGAAATATTTTTCAAAGCAGTTAAAGAAACTTCTTTTAAAGGAAGTGTAACTCATAAAAATGGACACAAAGTTCCTGTTGAAATAATCGGGAAAACAATTACACTTGATGAAGAAAATATATTCCAAGGTTCTATAAAAGATATTACTCAATATATCAGGTCACAACTGCAATTAGCTTCGAGTGAAAATACGTTCAGGAGAATCTGGGAAGAATCTTATGATGGTATGACACTGACTGATGAAGATGGAATCATCCAGATGTGCAATAAATCTTTTGCGGATTTTGCCGATAAGAAAAAATTTGAAATTGAACAATTCCCTTTTACAGTTATTTATGATAATTCTAACAAACAGGAACTGCTGGAAAAACATAAGAATGATTTTAGAAAAAGATCTTTTCAATCAAACATTGAAACAAGCTTTAAATTATGGAACAGCAAACATGCAGATTTAGAAATATCAAATGAATTTATTGAGATAGACAACAAAACTTTACTGCTCACTATTTACAGAGATGTTACGGAAAGGTATCAAAATGCTAATCTTCTTATAAAAAAAGATATTCTCCTCAATGGGATAGCTGAAGCAACTAAATCCTTTATCTCAGACAACAATACTGAACAGGATTTTAATTCAGCTTTAAAAATTCTTGGGACTTCTGCACAGGTTGACAGAACATACATTTATAAACACCAGGTTAATAATAATACCGGTGAAACGTATATGAGTCTTTTATACGAATGGATTTCGGATTCAATAGAAGCCCAGATTAAAAACCCAATGCTTAAAAGACTTTCATACTCCAGGTTTTCAACTTTGGATTTTTATGAAAGCCTCTCTGCAGGTAAGACACTAAAATTTATTATTAAAAATCTTTCTCTTAATGAGCAGCAGGTATTTATTGATCAGAAAGTAAAGTCAATCATAATTGTTCCGATAATAATTAATGGTGCTTACTGGGGTTTTATAGGCTTTGATGATTGTACAATTGACAGGGAATGGAATCCGAATGAAGAATCTTTGTTAATTACAATAGCCTCAACACTCGGAGCAGTACTGGAAAAAAATCAAAACCAGGATGAACTGATTAAAAAGTATAATGAACTTGATGAAGCGGTTAAGAAAGCTGAGACAACTGAGAAAGCAAAAAACGAATTTCTTTCTTTAATGGGCCACGAAATACGAACACCAATGAATGCCATTATAGGAATGACAGGGCTTTTAAACAATACTGAACTGAATGATGAACAAAAAGAATATGTTGGAACTATTCATTCAAGTGGAGACCAGCTTCTTATAGTTATAAATGATATTCTTGATTACTCTAAAATGGAATCAGGAATGCTCGATCTTGAAATCAAACCATTTGACCTGCGTGATTGTATAGAAGATTCGCTTGATCTTTTTGCATCCCAGGCAGCAGAAAAGAAAATTGATCTTGCTTACCTGATTGAAAGTACTACACCTGTCGCCATAAATGGTGATGTTACAAGGATTGGACAGATACTAACAAATCTTTTAGGCAATGCAATCAAGTTTACTGAAAAGGGTGAAGTTTTCATCTCTGCTTCAGCAAAACCTCTTGAAAAAGATAAATATGAAATTTTAATTTCAATCAAAGATACAGGGAATGGTATTTCACCGGATATGCTGGAGAAACTTTTCCAGCCGTTCAATCATCTTGAAAGATTTGACTCAAAGCAAAATAATGGAAGCGGATTAGGGCTCGCTATAAGTAAAAAGCTTTCTGAACTGATGGGCGGAATGATGTGGGTGGAAAGCAAAGAAGGTAAAGGAACAAAATTCTTTTTTACAATTATCGCTGAATCTGTTTCTTCGGTTTCAAAAGTTTATCTAAGAGGAAAGACTCAACAACTCAAAGATAAAAGAATTCTTATAGTTGATGATAATGATACTAACAGAAAAATTCTTATTACACAGGTTGAAATCTGGGGAATGAAATATAAAGCTACGGATAATCCTTCCATTGCTTTAAACTGGTTAAGAAATGATGAGGTTTTTGATATTGCTATTCTTGATTATAATATGCCGATGATGAATGGAATGACTCTTTCCGGAGAAATAAAAAAGATTTCAGGATGTGAAGATATGCCGATAATTATTCTTACATCTTTTGGAAAAGAGGAAACCTTATCCACAGGTGATAAAGATAATGTTGATGCTGTAATAACCAAACCTATTAAGCATTCACAATTACAAGAATATATAATTCAGAATCTTGCAAAGGTACCGAAAAAGCCTGCAAAGGGAATTGTAAAAGAAAAAACAACAGAGCTTGATGAACCCGGCAATAAATATCCTTTAAATATTCTGATTGGCGAGGATAATATTGTAAACCAAAAAGTTGCAAAAAGAATTCTTGAAAGACTCGGGTATTCAGTTGATATAGCTTCAACAGGCAACGAAGTTGTAAAAGCTGCAAAAAATAAAAAGTATGATCTTATCCTAATGGATATTTATATGCCTGAGATTAATGGATATGAAGCTGCTAAAGCTATTAGAAAAGAACTGCATAAAGATGAGCAGCCTGTTATTATTGCGATGACTGCAAATAATTTACAAGAGAGCGAAAAAGAATTTGAAGCCTCAGGTATGAACGATTTTATTGAAAAACCTGTCAACTACATTCAGATGAAAAGAGTAATTACTGAATGGAGTGAAAATATTTATAAGAAAAAACAAAATGAATTCTTTGATCGAAAAGGAGAACCTGCTATGATAGATTTTAAAAAAATAACTGCTCTTCACGATATTCAGACTGATGAAGATGTTAATTTCCTTAAAGAACTGATAGATACTTATATAAATGATCTCCCTTCAGCTGCTCAGGAGCTTGCTTCTTATGTTGAAAAAGAAGATTGTAAAATGATCAAGTTTGTTGCGCATAAACTTAAAGGTGGCAGTGTTACTGTAGGAATAGATGTAATGACTGATCTGACAAGAAAGATTGAAGAGTCAGTCAACGGAAATAAGGTGACAGAAGAAACAAGATTATTAACTGTTAATCTTCTTGAGTATTGTGAACCAATTGTTGAAGAACTTAAATATCTGAAAGAGAGATACATTCAGGTTTAATGATTATATTTTGGGGAAAAAATTATAGTCATTAATGAGTTCAGTAAAACAAAAGACAAGGGCTCCGTTAAACAGAAGTTTAACACTCACTCCTTCCGAAACAGATTTATTCAAAAAAAAGCTAATTAAGATTTCTGAAAATATCTCTCTAAACCAAATAAAAAATAAAATTATTTATGGAGATATTTTTAAAACATTAAATTTTCTTCCGAGTAATTGTATTGATCTTCTTTTTATTGACCCACCTTATAATCTTTACAAAAAATTTAACCAGACATTATTTAAAGAGATGAATGATGAAAGTTATAAATTATGGATTGACTCATGGCTTTCAAAAATGGTTCGCATGTTAAAAAAGAATGCTTCAATTTATATCTGTTCAGATTGGAGATCGTCGAATGCGGTTTATAATTCAGCTAAAAAATATTTTAAAATTCAAAACAGGATTACATGGGAAAGAGAAAAAGGGAGAGGTTCAAAATCAAACTGGAAAAATTGTATTGAGGATATTTGGTTTTGTACTACCTCCGATAATTACACTTTTAATCTTGGAGATGTAAAAATAAAACGCAGGGTTCTTGCACCTTACAGAACAAACGATGGTAAACCAAAAGATTGGGAAGTAAACGGGAGAGACAATTTCAGGATAACTCATCCATCAAATATCTGGACAGATATAACTGTTCCCTTCTGGTCAATGTCTGAGAATACAGCACACCCAGCTCAAAAACCGGAAAAGCTTCTGGCAAAAATAATTCTCGCAAGTTCAAACAAAGGAGATTTTGTTTTTGATCCTTTTGTTGGTTCAGGGACAACACTTGTTACAGCAAAAAAATTGGGAAGAAATTTTTCCGGGATTGAAATAGATGAATTATACTCCTGTCTAACTGCTAAAAGGCTTAAACTTGTTGATAAAGATAAATCCATACAGGGATATTCAGATGGAGTTTTTTGGGAGAGGAATACTTTTCAAAGTCAAAAATCAAAAATCAAAAAGTAAAAAATTTTAAACAACGAATAGTGCGTCCCTTTAAAAGTTAAGTCTATAGCGATTTAAGAAATCTTATCAAAGCATCTCTATCGGCTTTTATTAATTTCATAAATTCAGACTTGGATTTTTCTCCTTCCCCATCATGCCAGAGTATAGCTTCTTCTAAATTTCTTGCCCTGCCGTCATGTAAAAAGAAAGAATGTCCATTTACGATTTCCACCAAACCTATTCCCCATAAAGGAGGAGTTCTCCATTCCCTTCCGTCTGCATCAAAGTCGGTGCGATTATCAGCTAAACCTTCACCCAAATCATGCAACAGCAAATCAGTATAAGGATGTATTTTCTGATTACTTAATTCCGGTACAGTTGGATGTACACTCGTTTTAAATTCTGTAGTATGACAGGAACCGCAACCTATCTGCTTAAATAATCCTTTCCCTTTTTTAACTTCAGTATTATCATAATCTCTTCTCATTGGAACTGCGAGTGTTTGAATATAGAATTCAACAGCCACTAAAATTTCCTGTGCAATTTCAGGATCATCATTTGTTGCATCACAAATGGAGCTTGTATGACAATTCTCAAGTGGAAAATATGGTGAGGTTATTCCGATATCATTTACATATGCAGCAGCAGATTGCTGAAGTAAAGTAGGTGTATTTGCTTTCCAACCAAACCTACCTATTTCAAATTGATTAGTCAGAGAGTTCCAGACAAAATTTGCTTTACCTGATATTCCATCCTGGTTTGCATCCTGTTCATCTTCATTTGCCAAAATAGTTTGTTCGGATATAGCTTCAAAAAGTCCTACACCAAAAACTGCCGGAGCCACTCTTGGAGAAAATAAAATTCCTGACGGTACTCTGCCTGAAATTTCGTAAACAGGTTTTCTTAATGAATAGGGTGAACCATCAGGATATGTACCTTCAACTTCTTCGTAAGAAATATTTACAGAACCTTCTGGTTCATAACCAAAAAGAGATTTTGTCTGGAGTTGCGTACCAAATCCGGGAACTGGATTTGGATCATTATGCTCACCTGTTCCCGGTAAACTTATTCTTAACAGCATTGATTCCAATTGCCCACCTTCAAAAGGAGGCCTTCCCCTTCCATCAAAAACGTGACAATTTGTACAGCTATTGTTATTAAATAATGGACCTAAACCGGGATTGATTTGTGCAGGAGCTTGTACAAATGATTGTTCAAATTGAAAATCGCCAACTAAATGTTTTTCCAGATTTTCCGGAGAAAGATTAGGTGCAGGAAATGAAAAAGCTCCACTTCCGGCTGCAGATATTGATGTTTCTCCTCCTGAAAGAATATCATCTTCTGCGACTTCTTCAGGCGTAGTAGAATTTTGATCGCATCCATAAAAAACGATAAAACCAAATAACAAAATTAAGAGCTTCTGAAATATTGAACTCAATTTTTTCCCTTAAGACAAGATCAAAAATGTCTTTAACTTTATTGAACAACTAAAATTTTAACATCCGATTGAAATGTTTCGAGAATAATATTGCATGCACTTATTGCTGCCTGAATCTGAACATCAGCATTTAAATTATTTCTGAATGGTTCCGGAATATTATTAATTGCTGTAATTGCAGCATCAATTTCTGTGAGGATTCTGTTATGTAATTCCTGGTTTTGAGATATAACAAATTCATTTAAACCTATTCCATTTTCTCCATTGTGATACTCGCCTGTATAAGCATTTTTTATACTCCTGATATTATTTGCGAAATCAGTGAGAGAGTTCCAACTGAATTGAGATTCAACATCTAAAGGATTTTTTGAACCATATGGTCCTGCAATCTTTCCATTTCCTACTTCATCTGCAATTGCAATAATTCCATCTATTAATTCATTAACAGCAGTATTTTGTGAACCATACCGGCTGCCGGAATTTCCTGCATTTTTAAATTCATCGCCAAAACCGGTAATCCATTCCTGGTAAACTGCATCTGCATCTTCAGCTAAAACGATTGAAGCCGATACAAGATATTGTCTTTCTCTTTCAGTTAAGCTGGTTGTTCTATGTTGCCCATCCAGGAACAAAAAATATTCAATC
>CAYNUV010000037.1:0-13456 GCA_964400245.1 uncultured Ignavibacteriaceae bacterium | reverse complement strand
ACTCTAATCTCTCTCTTAAAAAGAGAGAGACTTATTGATAATAAAACAATAAATACTATATTCTGACAGAATATTAACATCAAGTCATAAAATATTATAAGCCTTTCTCTTTGTAAGAGAAGGGTTGGGATGAGTTCCATAGTATTAAGAAGTTTAGAATATTTTGAATTTTCATAAGAAAAATTTGATTTCAAAATTATTTTGGATACAACTGACTTTTGAGGCAACCTCTCTGCGAGTTAAAATTATATACGAGTTCTCAAGCTGAAAATAAAGTTTCTTCCAGGGGAAACAATTCCGGAAGAATAAGGCCTGTAACGCTGATCGGTTATATTTTCAACTCCTGCATTTAAGTAAAGGAAATCTGTAACCTGGTAACCGGCTTTAAAGTTGATTGTGTACCAGTCCGGAGAATAAGGATTCCCATTTTCATCGATCGCATAAATTGTAGGTTTGCTTTGTTCAGATGGTGCAAGATCATCATAACTAATTTCTCCGCTATGGATGAAATACAAATCCGCTTTAAATCTTTCCATAATATAAATTAAATGTGAAGTGAAATAAAAAGGAGCTGAATGTCTTAAAGGTACATACTCACCGGTTGTTTCATCCTGCTCTTCACCTTGCTGAAAGTTGAGTCTTGATGAAATGCTGAAACCTTTAGGAAGTTGTATCTCCAGTCCTGCTTCAATTCCCCAGGCATAAGCTTTGGCTGCATTCTGGATTGCTTGAACTCCACTCATATCTCCATCATATAAAATGCTGTCCTGTCCATTCAAAGTAAATGGCCTTCTTACAAGAGCATCATCAAGAAGAGTATAGAAACCGGTAATATCAAGCTTACCAACATCACTAAACTTTTTGATGATCCCGCCTTCTATACTGTAAGCATATTCCGGTTTGAGATCAGGATTGGGAACAACAACAGCACCCGGCTCAGATTCAAACACTTTCCCGATGTCATCAATATTTGGTGCTCTGAATCCTGTTGAAAGATTTAAATTGAATTGCCAGTCTTCATGAGGACGATAGGTTAACCCGGCACTTCCTGTTAAAGCTCCTGTATTGAGTGATGCTTCTGTAAACGGGAAAGGATAAAAAGTAGTATCAAATTCCGCATCAAGAGTTATAAAAGTATATCTTGCTGATGCCTGGAATGTTGTAAGATCAGATAATGAGTTTTTATAATTAAGATATGCAGCAAAAGAATTATTTGTTGAACCATAAGGATATCTTATTCCGATTGGTTCCCTGATTCCTGTACTGATATCATCAGACTCACCTGTTGAATTAACTTTATTCAGAAGAACTTCAGCACCATAAAAAAGATTTTGATTATTTGCTATTTCTTTTGAGAAATCAAGATTAACAGAAAAAACATCCACTTTTTCTGTCTGATGGTTAAATGCTGTTCTTCTGAAAGTTCTGTCGTGACGGCTTTCTTCAAACTTCTGGAAAGCAAAAATATAACTCGATTTATCATAAAGACCATTAACGGAATAGTTCCTAATGTTTAAACTGTTCATTATCCATTTTTGCGGTCCGTAATACCAAACAACAGAACGAAGGGCACCACTCCTGTATTCAATCAACCTGTCATAACGCGGGTAATCGGAAGTAGCAGAATAATGAAATGCATAATTAATATCCCAGTTTTCATCCGGTATAAATCTGATCTTCTGCATAAAGTTTGTTTGGTCATATCCACTCGGCACCTGAACTAAAGGATCGGGATTTGCGACTGCAGAATCAATTCCATTAATTACTTCAGCATACTCTAATCTTTTGTATTCTTCAGGACCATTTGATCCCATTTTCAAATCACCAAAAGTGCTGTAAGTGTAGCTTATTACAAATCCCCAATTCTCCAATCCTATATTCACATCAACATGACCAGTCTTCTCTTCATTTGCAGAAGAAAATCTTCCGGCAGCATTTACATTGTAATATATGTTATCGGATAAAGAAAGTTTTGGCGAGAGAGTCATAAAATCCATAACACCGCCTATTGCATCACTTCCATAAATTACAGAACCTGGACCAAAAATAACTTCAGCTCTTTCCAATGTAAAAGGATCAACAGAAATTACATTCTGCAAGTTGCCTGCTCTGAAAATAGCATTGTTCATTCTTACTCCATCAACAACAATAAGAACACGGTTTGCTGAAAATCCTCTTATCATTGGGCTTCCGCCCCCAAGCTGGCTTTTCTGAACAAAAACCTGTCCTGTTGTTCCGAGAAGATCAGCAGCGGTTTGCGGGTTCTGGAAAAAGATTTCTGCAGGGCGAATAACCGTAATTTTCTGCGGGACATCTTTTTTCTCTTCATCCCACCTGCTTGCTGAGATGAGTATTTCATTAAGTGATATACTTGATGGCTTCATCAATACAATAAAATTTTTTTTCCCAAGCTGAAGAAAACTTGTTTCAACATCTTCATAACCAAGAAGCTGGAAAACAATTTTCTCAGCTCCTTCAAATGAAAATACATCTGCCATACCTTTAATATCTGTCAGAGCTGATTTCTGAAGGTCCTCACTATAAATCGCTACTATTTCAAGTGGTTTATTCGTAACAATATCTTTTACTGTTACTGTCTGTGCAAATAAGGATATAGTAGTAACAAGGAAAAAGAATGTTGATAAAAGAAATTTCATTTTTTCTCAAGTTAGTTTTATACAATAAATAAAACGGCGTAATTATTTCTGTAAAATTATAATGCCGTTATTTTGAATTTGTCTGGACTAAGTATAAAACTTAGGTGGGGGTGTAAGTGGAGAATTTTTTATAAGGATAAGAGCCGGGGAATAATTTTCAAATATCCTTTCTGAAATAAAAGGTTTAATAGCTATCTCAATATCAGTTTTAAAATAATTTCCATTTAGTATTTGAATAAGGCCACTAAGTTCCTTTTTCTTTTCAGGGCTGTTCAACTCATTTTTAATCAGCGTATCGAGATTTGCAAATAATTTTGATTCCTTTACATCATGAATACAATAATAATAAGTTGTATCAGTCTTGTTTTCCTTTTTCACAATATCATACATCTCACCCTTATACCTGAATTCCTTTTCGTGAATTCTCTGAAAATACTTATTCGGTTTTTCTTCCATGGATTTTGGAATTTTAAGAAGAACCAGCTCATCTTCAGACACGCCAAGTTTAATCCTGGTTTTAATTTCTTTTTTTGTTTTGTATTCAAGCACTTTGAAAACTATAAAATGCCCGGCTGAATGAAACACCAGCAGTAATATCAGCATCGAACAAAAAAGAGAATTAAATATTGATTTTATCATTGGATTAAAATAACAGATTAAAAACATTTAATTCAATTCTTTTCTAAAAAGAAACGAAATTTTATAAATTAAGACTCAATATAAAAACAAACATCGTAAGATTTGAAATGAAAGAAACAATTTTAATAATTGATGATGAAGATGAATTGAGAAAACTGCTTTCAAGAATTTTAAAGCTCGAAGGATTTAATTTATTAGAAGCAGAAAACGGGACTAAAGCAAAAGAAATTTTTAAGAGGGAAGAGATTTCACTTGTAATTACTGATGTACGGCTTCCTGATGTTAATGGAATTGAATTGATAAGTGAAATAAAAAAAGCAAATCCTTTAACTGAGATATTGGTAATAACAGCTTACGGAACTATTGAAGATGGTGTGAGAGCAATTAAAGAGGGAGCTTTTGATTACATAACCAAAGGAGACGATGATAATAAAATTGTTTCGCTTGTTCAGAAGGCAATTGATAAACTTCATTTAAAAAGACGAATTCAGCAGCTTGAAAAAAGTGTATCTGAAAAATTCAGCTTTGCTTCAATAACAGGCAGCTCGGATAAAATAAAAAAAGCAAAAGAGCTTGCAGAAAAAGTTTCTGATACCGATACTCCGGTTTTATTATTGGGAGAAACCGGAACAGGAAAAGAATTATTTGCGCAGGCAATTCATTATTCAAGCTTAAGAAAAAATAAACCTTTCGTAGCAATTAACTGCAGTGCTATTGCAAAAGATCTTCTTGAATCGGAAATGTTCGGTTATAAAGCCGGAGCTTTTACCGGCGCTGTTAAAAATAAAAAAGGATTATTTGAAGAAGCACATCTCGGTACTCTATTCCTGGATGAAATTGGTGAGCTTGATCTTTCTTTGCAAGCAAAATTTCTTCGTGTGCTTGAGACAAATGATTTTATAAAACCGGGAGATACAAAGCCAACCCAGGTTGATGTTAGAATTATTGCAGCAACAAACAAGGATCTTGAAAACGAAATTAGTAAAGAAGGCAGTTTCCGTTCTGATCTCTTTTACAGGATCAGCGTAATGAAAATAGAACTTCCTTCTTTAAAAGAGCGTACTGAAGATATCCCTTTATTAGCGGAAGTCTTTATTAATCTTTTCAGCAAGAAGCTTAATAAGAATATCAGTACGGTATCTGAAGATTTTTATGAAAGATTAAAACATTATATCTTCCCGGGAAATATCAGGGAGTTGAGAAATGTTATCGAGAGAGCAATTATTCTTTCCGAAAATGGAATCCTTAATGAAAAGTCTTTGCCTAAAGAATTTTTTATCCAATCACTAAATGAAAAATCCGGTTCATTAAAACTTGATGAAATTGAGAAACACCATATCTTATCAATTTTAGAAAAGACAAACGGCAACAAAACAAAAACGGCAGAGATTTTGGGAATTGGCTTAACTACTCTTTACCGTAAACTTCAGTCTTTCGGAATAGAATAGTTTAAATGCTTTTCCATGAAAGGGGAAATTTCTTTTATAAAGCTACTTAGGAATTCCTTTTCTGCTGAATCTGATTTTATATCATCATTTATTTTAACTCCAATAACACCAAATACCGAATCAATTTTCATCAAGGGAAAATAAACGGCATCGATGTCATTCAGAGTAGGTGTTGTTTTTCCTGCCTCAGTTTTTTTTATGAATGACATTTCTGCAGCAAGCCACTCCATTTCATCCGGTTTAAAATTACTCGCCGGATGTGGTTCCCTACTTAATTTATTGTAACCGGGAGAAAAAAATATCACCGACTCAAATCCGAATACATCAAAAATTTGTTTAATTGATTTTTGGGAAACATCATTTAAATCTTTTCCATCGGCTAATTTTTTTACCAGGTTATAAAAAGCATTTGACCGTCTTTCTTTTTCGATCATATTGTTCTTCTGAACTTTCAGTCTCGCGGTTAAAACACCGTTGGTAACTGCTACAATAAAAAACATGAACAACATAACAACATCTTCTGTTCTGGCTATGTGCATTGTAAAATGCGGTGGAATAAAATAATAATCCCAGGCAAGCGCACTTATAACTGCTGATAAAATGATCGGTCCTTTTTCAAAATTAAAAAGCGGGAGAAGAAAAATTATTAACAGAAGGATCAATGAAACAGTCTGGTAGCCAATGTAATCCTGTACCTGGTACAAAAACATAATGAAGATAAAGAGTATAAATGTTGAAAGGAAATACTGCTTCCCGGTTGAAAAGCTGAAGGTCCTATTTTGAGTTTTCATAATAAAAATTCTTTTTTTTTGTTTTATATACAAAGTCTGTGCAAAAGATTAATTATGTTTTTTTTGGCAGATTACATTCTAAACTTTTGTTACCACTCCATTTTGAAAAAGTACCTTTCCATTCTGAAATGGTTTTTAGTGCGTAACTATTCTCAATCATTTTAAATCCCTATAAAACTAAAAAATCTTTAGCAATCCTCTATTGGCATTTTATTAGGATACTACATTGAAATTTTAAGGAAATAATATGCTCGAAACAGGAATGATACTCTTAGGAGCTTTTTGCTTTTTTTTATTTTTTAAATCAATTCAATTCTTCGATAAACTTTAGAGGAGGTATAATGATTTTGCTATTAATTATAAGCATAGCCGTTTTTAGCTATTTGCTTTACGCATTAATTAAACCTGAAAAATTTTAGAGGTTAATACAAAATGAATACTGAAATATCAGGCGTGATTTTTATTCTGCTGATTATATTTATTCTTGCCTATCCTTTGGGAAAATATATAAGCAAAGTCTTCAAGGGTGAAAAAACCTGGACGAATTTCCTTTCACCAATAGAAAATTTCATCTTCAGGATTTGTTCTATCAATCCCAATGAATCAATGGATTGGAAAGAGAATATGAAAGCCTTGCTAAGGCTTAACATAGTTTTCTTTCTCTGGTCAATTATAATCCTGATGATACAAGGAGGAATCCCAATCTGGAACCCGGTTGAAATTGTTAATATGGAAGCAACTCTTGCATACAATACTGCAACAAGCTTCGTTTCAAATACAAATCTTCAGCATTATTCAGGTGAAACAGGATTATCTTATTTCTCACAATTGCTTGTAATCGGTTTTATGCAGTTTGTTTCTGCTGCAACTGGAATAGCTGCACTTGCTTTACTATTTAAAGGATTAGTTCAAAAGCAGGCAACAGACCTTGGAAATTTTTATAATCTTTTCTTAAAAAGCTGTACAAGAATTTTACTTCCTCTTTCATTTGCTGTTGCTGTTATTTTTTTATTAAACGGAATACCGACAACATTTGATGGATTGCAGGAAGTCCACACACTCGAAGGCGATACAGTTCAGGTTGCAACTGGTCCTGTTGCCCCTGTTATAGCTATTAAGCAGCTTGGTACAAACGGCGGCGGATATTTCGGACCTAATTCAACTCATCCTTTCGAGAATCCAAATTACTTAACAAACATTATTGAAAATTTTTCAATCTTAATTATTCCTGCTGCACTTGTTTTTGCTTTCGGCTTTTACTTAAACAGGAAAAAGCTTGCGTGGATTTTCTTTTTTGTAATGCTGATTGTTTTTATAACGTTTGTTTCTTCAACAGTTACTTTAGAAACCGCGGGCAATCCTAAAATAGCAGAGCTTGGTATTGATCAGCCAATGGGAAGCATGGAAGGAAAGGAAGTCCGCTTCGGTGCTGCTGCTTCTGCTTTGTGGGGAGTTTCAACAACTTCCACATCCAACGGTTCTGTTAATTCGATGCACGATAGCCAGACTCCTCTTTCAGGCGGAATTTATTTATTTGATATGATGATCAATTCGATCTTTGGCGGGGTAGGCGTTGGATTTATAAACTTCTTTATGTTTGTTGTTATTGCTGTGTTTATCGGCGGATTAATGGTCGGAAGAACTCCTGAATTTCTCGGCAAAAAAATAGAAGCAAGAGAAGTTAAAATTGCTTCACTTGTTATTCTTCTTCACCCGTTTTTAATCCTGGTTTCAACATCTATCGCTTCATACATTGCTACAATGGATCCGAATATAGGTTGGCTTGCAAATCCATCTTACCACGGATTTTCTGAAATGCTGTATGAGTTTACCTCTTCTGCTGCAAACAACGGTTCCGGTTTTGAAGGACTTGGTGATAATACAGCATTCTGGAATATATCCTGCGGAACTGTAATGCTTCTTGGAAGATTTATTCCAATTGTTGGTCCCATTGCAATCGCAGGTTCAATTGCATCTAAAAAAACAATTCCATTTTCAGAAGGAACATTAAAAGTTGATACTATAGCATTTGGCGTTGTTCTTCTTGGTGTGTTGATAGTTGTATCTGCATTGTCATTCTTCCCAACTTTAACTCTTGGTCCGATTGCAGAATATTTTACAATGTAATTATCAGGTTAAAAAATGAAACGTCCCAAAAAAATAAATTTATTTGAAACAAAACTTATAAAAGAATCTGTCACTTCATCATTTGTGAAATTGAATCCTTCAGTAATGATTAAAAATCCTGTAATGTTTACTGTTGAGATAGGCACAGTAATAATGATGGTGGTTTCTATTATCTCATTATCACCTGATAGTGGGCAAGGATCTTTTATTTATAATTTTGTTATTACTCTCATCCTCCTGCTGACAGTTTTGTTTGCAAACTTTGCTGAAGCAATTGCAGAAGCAAGAGGGAAAGCACAGGCGGCATCATTAAGAAAAACAAGACATGAAACTATTGCTAAACTTTTAATGAGCGATGGTTCAACTAAGAATGTAAACTCATCTCAATTGAAAAAGGGAGATGTATTTGTTGTTGAAGCCGGTGATACTATTCCGATTGATGGAGAAATTGTTGAAGGAATTGCTTCAATAGATGAATCTGCGATAACAGGAGAATCGGCACCGGTTATAAGAGAAGCAGGAACAGATCATTCGGGCGTTATCGGCGGAACCGTTGTTCGCTCAGATAAAATTAAAGTTCAGGTTACAACTCAACCTGGTGAAACTTTCCTTGATAAAATGATTGCACTTGTTGAAGGTGCAAATCGCCAGAAAACTCCGAATGAAATTGCCTTAACACTTTTGCTAGCAGGTTTCACTTTGATTTTTCTTTTAGTAACCGTTACTCTAAAACCTTTTAGTGATTATGCAAATACCACTGTTACAATTGCATCGCTCATATCGTTATTTGTTTGCTTAATTCCTACTACAATTGGGGGTTTGCTTTCCGCAATTGGTATTGCCGGGATGGATAGAGCACTTCGGGCTAATGTAATTGCAAAGTCAGGCAAAGCTGTTGAGAATGCCGGAGATATTGATACTGTTCTTTTAGATAAAACAGGAACAATAACAATCGGTAACCGCAAAGCAACAAATTTATTTGCAGTAAACAATACGAATAAAGAAGAACTTATCAGATACAGTTTGCTCAGTTCACTCGCTGACCCTACACCTGAAGGTAAATCTATTGTTGAACTTGCATTGAAGATGCAGCCGAAATTATCTGGAGTTAATGCAAAAGAAAAAAGATTTATAAACTTTACAGCCGAAACGAGAATGAGTGGAATTGATCTGCAGGATGGTACTGAAATAAGAAAAGGTGCATGGGATGCAGTAAAAAATTGGTCCGGTAAATCAGATGGAACTGAAAATGAAATTGAAATGAGTGTAAAGGAAATTGCTTCGAATGGAGGAACGCCTTTGGTTGTTGCTGTAAACAAAAATGCTATTGGTGTTATTCAGCTTGAAGACATAATTAAGCCGGGAATTAAAGAGAGATTTGAACGCTTAAGAAAGATGGGTGTTAAAACGGTTATGGTTACAGGAGATAATCCACTTACTGCAAAGTTTATTGCAAACCAGGCTGGTGTAGATGATTTTATTGCTGAAGCAAAACCTGAAGATAAAATGAACTACATTCTGAAAGAGCAGAAGGAAGGTAAGCTTGTTGCAATGATGGGTGATGGAACAAATGATGCACCGGCACTTGCACAAGCAGATGTTGGTGTTGCGATGAATTCAGGAACGCAGGCAGCAAAAGAAGCTGCAAACATGGTTGATCTTGATAATGATCCGACAAAACTTCTTGAAGTAATTGAAATAGGAAAGCAGCTTTTAATTACCCGTGGTAATGTTACAACCTTCTCAATCGTAAATGATGTTGCAAAATATTTTGCAATTGTTCCGGCTTTATTTACTGCAACTATTCCCGGCTTAAATACTTTAAATATAATGAAGCTTGCAAGTCCTGAGTCTGCAATTTTATCCGCAGTAATTTTTAATGCATTTGTTATACCGGCTTTAATTCCGCTTGCGTTGAAAGGTTCAAAGTATAAACCTATCGGGGCAACTGCTTTGCTGGTGAGAAATTTATGGATTTACGGCTTAGGCGGATTGATAGTTCCGTTTATTGGAATAAAGTTGATTGATTTAGTAGTCTCATTGTTTATTTAAATTACAATTTCTCGTAGCACAGATTAGTAATCTGTGTTACGGTTAATGTGGAGCAAAAAAAAGGATTATAAAATGAAAAACATATTTAAAGATATAAAACTGAATTTCGCAACACTGATTTTATTTGGTCTCTTATTTCCTCTTTTAATTTGGGCAATTGGGTTGCTGTTTCCAAACCAGGCGAATGGATTACCAATTTATAAAGAAGGCAAGTTGATAGGTTTTGAAAACATCGGGCAGAAATTTTACTCCGATAAATATTTTTGGGGGAGGCCTTCTGCGGTTGATTACAATGCTGCAGCTACAGGTGGTTCAAATAAAGGTCCGACAAACCCGGATTACTTAGCAGAAGTTGAAACAAGAATCCAGGAATTCTTAGATAAAAATCCGGAAGTAAAAAGAATTGAAATTCCCTCTGATCTAGTTACTGCATCTGGTGGCGGATTGGATCCACACATTTCACCTCAGGCAGCTTTCATTCAGATTCCAAGAATTGCAAATGAAAGAAATTTAGATAAAGCAAAATTAAGGAAGCTTGTTCAATCAAAAATTGAAGGACCATTTCTTGGAATGTTTGGGACAGAAAGAGTTAATGTACTGAAACTCAATCTTGCACTTGATAACCTATCCCCAATCGCATCGGAAAGGGAAGGCGTATATTAATTATTCAAAAAGTGGATGAAATATTTTATCTTATTTTGAATTAACGGGTTGATGTCTTAATTTAAAAAAAACATTAATGGAGTTCATCACATAATGAAGAATGATAAATTAAGAGTTTCAAGTTTAGAACTTTGGCAGTATTTAAATTGTAGAATCTGTAAAAGTATTTTTTTCTTTCTACTGTTCCTTGCCACGGGTTTTTCTCAAAATCAATTTTTGGTGATAAATCTTTATAAAGATCAATCACACAAAAATTTTTTATTGAATAAAAATCCTTTACAAAAAGAAAAGTCCGATTTCACTGTTTTGACCGAATCAATTGGTTATACATTGAGATCTCCTTTGCGGTGGGACTCAAATGATTTAATAATGCTTTGTGGATTTACTGCAGCTACAGTTTCATCTTTCCTGCTTGATGATGAAACAAGAGTAGTTATGTTGAAGAATCAGGATAAATTTTATGATCGTTTAGCTCCCATTGGGTTTTCGTATGGGGCACCGCAATATGCAGTTCCCGGTGCAATTGCAATTTACTTGACAGGTTTAATTGCAGAGAACGAGTGGCTTCATACAACCGGATTAATGATGACCGAATCATTAATTACTATAGGGATTGTACAAATTCCCGCGAGAATAATAGCCGGCAGATCCCGCCCTCTTACAGGAGAGAAAAATTCATCGTTTAAATTGTTTGAAGGTTTTGGTCAACTAAAGAGTTCGTTTATTTCAGGTCATTCTGCAATTGCATTTTCATTTTCAACGATACTTGCAGAACAGATTGATAACATTTGGGCAACAATAGGTTTATATGCGTTTGCCTCGCTTACACCGCTTTCACGATTATATGAAGACAAACATTGGTTATCTGATACTGTGATTGGTTTCAGCTATGGGTGTTTTTATTGCAAATACCATAATTGATTATCACAAAAAAAATGAAGAGAAGGAAGATAAAGTTTTATTAATTCCATCAATAAACACAATCTCTTTAGTCTATAAGTTTTAAGATTTAATCTTCTACGTCAATACCGGATAATGTTTATGATTGAACATAATAAAATATTATTGTATTAATACTTCTCTTGAACTATGGAACCACAAATTTCCATATCGGCAGAAAGGTTTCTCAACCTTATTCGTTCCTCAAAACAGGGGAAGTTGAAAATCTATATCGGAATGGCTGCCGGTGTTGGAAAAACCTACCGCATGCTTCTTGAAGCAAGAGAGCTTCTTGAAAACAAAGTTGATGTTGTTATCGGTTATATTGAAACTCATGGCAGAAAAGAAACTGTTAAACTAACCGAGGGTCTTCCTGCAATTTCAAGGAAAAAAATATTTTATAAAGGGAAACAACTCGAAGAAATGGATGTTGATGCGGTTCTTCTTCAGAAACCGGAAGTTGTTTTAGTTGATGAACTGGCTCATACAAATGTGCCTGGATCTAAAAATGAAAAACGCTGGCTGGATGTGAATGAATTAATTGAAGCCGGAATAAATGTTATCACCACTGTTAACATTCAGCATATTGAAAGCATAAACGAACAGGTTGAAAAAATAACAGGAATAAAAATAACTGAAAGAGTTCCGGATAGTATTGTTCATTCTGCAGATGAAGTTGTTAATGTTGATTTAACAATTGAAGAACTTATTGACCGGCTTGAAGAAGGAAAGATTTATGATCTTAAAAAAGTTCCGATAGCTTTGCAGAATTTTTTCCAGAAAGACAGGCTTCTTCAGTTACGTGATCTTGCTTTAAAGGAAGTATCAAGACAGGTTGAAAGAAAAATATTTAAGGAAATCCCTTCCGGGAACCGCGAAAAATTAAATGCGCTGGTTACAGCTTTAAGCAGCAACTATGAGTCAGGGAAAAGATTGATAAGAAAATCTTCACGGCTTGCATCATTGTATAATTCAAAATGGTTTGTGGTTTATGTGCAGACTAACAAAGAGAAACCGGATATAATTGATCCCAAACTTCAAAGATACTTGCTGAATAATTTTAAGCTGGCTGCAGAGCTTGGTGCTGAGGTTGTTGAATTAAAGAGTAATGACATAGCAAAATCAATTGTAGATTTTGCAAAAGGAAAAGAAGCCTCGATGATTGTTATTGGTAAACCGGTCTTTTCAATTTTATACAGACTGAAACTCAAAAACTTTTTCCGTGAATTAACCTACTACACTTCAAAGGAAAACATAGATATATTCATGGTATCCTCAAATGAAAAAATTAAAAAGTAAAATAACACTCGGAGTACTTTTCTTATTCCTTGTTATTGTTCTGTTAAGCGTACTCGGTATTTTATTTACAAATAAACTTGCCGAAGAAACTAAGGGGACTATCGTAAATAATTACACTTCTGTTGAATATTCATTTCAAATGCTCAACTCAATTGAGGGCATGCATTTGCTTCAGATAAATCAATTAAAAACAAATGCGTTTGATGATTCTGTTTTAATCAGCTCTATCCAGAATGAAAAAAATATTTTTGAAAAGAAGCTCAACCAGGAAGCAAATAATATTACAGAAACCGGTGAAGCGGAATTAGTGAACCAGCTTCATAGTGGTTACCGTGATTATCTGAACATTTTCCGGGAATTAAAATCTCTTAAATCACCAAGCGAAGATGATATCAACCAGCTATATGAACAATATGTAAAGCTTCGTGCTATAATTTCTGAAGTGTATGACTTGAATATGTTTGCAATTCAGAAGAAGAGCAGCGAGATGCAAAGTCTTGCCGATGAGATAACAATTTACATGGCGGTTGTTGCGGGTGTAAGCATATTTATTACTTTATCTTTTATTTTTTATTTCCCATCAAGAATTGTTGAACCAATAAAAGAACTTACCGAGAGAATCAAATCAATAAGTGAAAGAAAATATGATCAGAAACTTGAGATAAGTTCAAAGGATGAGCTAGGAGAACTTGCTTCTGCTTTTAATATGATGGCTGAAAGATTGAAACTCTATGAAGCAAAACATATTGATCAGCTTCTTTCGGAGCAGAAAAGAATGGAGTCGCTTGTTCATAATCTTGAAGATGGAGTTTTGCTGATTGATGAGAATAAAAAAGTTGTA
>CAYNUV010000036.1:0-13550 GCA_964400245.1 uncultured Ignavibacteriaceae bacterium | reverse complement strand
TATCAGATGATGAGTTTGAATTAATGCTGCTTCCTGATACATAAACATTTCCGTCCGCATCAACACTAATGTAACCTGCTCTATCTGAACCAAAAGCAGGACCATTGTATCTTACTACCCACAATTCATTTCCTGATGAATCATATTTTATGGTTGTAAAATCATAGTCTGTTCCGATTCCTTTGCTTCCTCCGGTTACATATACATTTCCATCATTATCAATTTCAATGTCATAAGCTTCGTCTGAATCATCTGCAGGCCCGTTGTATGTTTTAATCCATTTTATATTTCCTGATGAATCACATTTCATTGTTATATAGTCCCACATAGATTGATTAAATCCACCAAAACCGGTTATATAAATATTTCCTTTAGTGTCTTCTTTAACAGAATTAGGTTGGCAGAAACTTTTAAAATCTGAAACCCATTGCTGATTGCCATTGTTATTTAATTTCATAACGCTAGGAAGATATTCATTAGTTGAAGAAGTGGATAATCCTATATATGGATCATTTGAACCATCTAATACAATTTTTCTTCCATTAGCATTTAAATTTGAATTACCAAAACTATTAGTCCAAAGTGAATCTCCCGAACTATTGTACTTTATAGTGACTGCATTGGATTGATTAGTCGAACTGCTATACCCAGTTACATAGACATTCTCATTTAAATCTATTAATAGATCATTAGGTACATCGTTCATATCGGAAGACCCGTTAAAATATTTTGCCCATTGCAAAGTACCGCCCGAATTATATTTTACAGTTATATAATCCCTATCTCCCGGATATACAGGATAACCACTTCCTGAGATATAAATATTGCCTAGCGGACTTACTGCAAATCCATAAATTTGTGCCCAGACTGTGGGATATTTTTTATGCCAAAGGAGATTTCCCTGTTGATCATATTTAAATACAAAGAATCCAAAATCCCCCGTATTTCCACCAACATTTGCCCCAGCCAAATAAATATTTCCCTCATTATCCAAAGCTATGTAGAATGCTCTATCCTGTAAATCATTATAAGATCTTGCCCATTGTTCTTGCCCATCCTGATTATATTTAATTGTTAAAAAGTCAGCATTATCTAAAGTTCCTGCAATATATACGTTTCCGGAATCGTCTACAGTCATGCCAATTCCCCAGGAACTGGAATAAATAACATTCCATTCCATATTGCCGATAGAATCATACTTAATAGTTGCATAACCAGTTACATATATCTTTCCAGAGTTATCAACAAACAAATCATTTATTAAATTGGGTTGTTCCACTTCCAACTGTTTCTGACCTGAAGAACTATATTTTATAATAATATAATCAGTATTGTTTTCATTTACTCTGGAGGCTGCAACAAAACAGTTTCCTTGATCATCTGTTTCCAAATCAGTTGGTTTATCATCTCTATTAGCTGGTCCATTATAAACTGCAACCCATTCAACAATTCCGCTGCTCATAATAATTTTAAAAGTAATAATGTCAGAATTATCTTCTATATTATCTAAAACATAACCGGTTATATAAATATTACCCGCATTATCCTTTTCCATATCAACTATGTATAAATTATTGAAATCAAATAAAGGTGGGAAATTTAAAGTCCAATCTTCTTCAACTGAAGTTTGGGAATATGAGATGGTGCTGATCAGGATAATAAAAAATAGTATAATGTGTTTCATAACAACCTCACTTTTAGTCATTTAATCAAATGAAGAATTTTAGAATCTGTAAACTCACTTACTCCACCTGTAACATATAATTGATAGATGTAAATTCCGCTGGAAAGATTACCAGCATTCCATTGAACCAGGTGGGAACCAGCTTTTAATGTTTCATTCAATAAAACTGCTATCTTCTCTCCAAGCACATTATAAATTTTCAGAGTGATATTGGATTCTTCCGGCAAATCAAATTTTATATTTGTAGAAGGATTAAACGGGTTAGGATAGTTTTGATATAAAACAAATTCTGATGGTTGATTTACTTTTTCCTCAACATCAAGAGGAACGAAGCCCGGTTGCTTATACTTTACAATACTCCATTTCCACTCTTGACCCGCTTGGCTGCTGTAACCAGCTATTATTACATTTCCTGAATTATCAACCAGAAGATCGTTTGGTGTACTCATATAATTTTCAATACTATAGCTTTCTTCCCACTCCTGAACACCATCGTTATTATACTTGATTGTTGTAATTTCATTATTGTTATTGCTGTATCCTGCTACATAAATATCGCCTACATAATCAAGAGCAACATGATAGGCAACATCGCTGCCGTTTGTTTGACCATTGTAAGTGACTGCCCACTGCTGTTCACCTATTGAGTTATATTTTACTGTTGTGTAATCGTTATCTGTTCCCATACCCTGACTGATTCCGGTCACATATACATTTTCATCCACATCAACAGCAATATCGTTTGCATAATCATAGGAACTTGCGAAGTCATCCCATCTTGCAGTCCACTGTTCTACACCGGATGTGTTATATTTTACAGTAGCATAATCTGACTGAGTACCATTTCCAAAACTCCATCCGGTGACATATGCATTCCCAGAATTATCCAGCGACATTGAACTTACCAGATCGCCATCGTTAGCTGGTCCGTTATATCTTTTTACCCATTCTGTATTGCCGGAAGGATTATATTTTACTGTAACGTAATCATAAAGGGATCCTGTGCTGTCGCTCGTGCCTGCGACAAATATATTGCCGGAGAAATCAACTTCAAGACCTTGTGAAAGATCATTACCATCTGCAGTACCGTTGTATCTTTTTGCCCACTGGGGCTGTCCCAGGCTATTATATTTAACTGTTGCAATGTCGTAACTCGTATTGGAACCTAAACTGCTGCCCGATACATATACATTACCGTCTGCATCAACACTAATGTGTCCCGCAATATCTGAATCAAAGGCGGGACCATTATATCGTACTACCCACTGCTCGTTTCCAGAGGAATCATATTTTATTGTTGCAAAATCATAATCAGTACCTATTCCTTTACTTCCTCCCGTAACATATACATTTCCTTCGTTGTCAAGTTCAATATCATTAGCCTGGTCTGTCTCGTTAGCTGGTCCGTTGTAAGTTCTAATCCATTTTATATTACCTGATGAATCGCATTTCATTGTGATATAATCCCACATAGATTGATTAAATCCACCAAATCCGGTTATATAAATATTTCCCTTTGTGTCTTCTTTAACAGAATTAGGTAGACAGAGGCTTTTATAATTATAAGCCCACTGATAAGCACCGTTATTATTCAATTTAATCAACTCATTTCCTTGAGTGCTTCCGGAGTAATAACGAATTGCCAAATACATATCTCCGGATTCATCTAAAATAATTTTTTGTGGGTAGTTGCTAGGAGAATTTTGGTGAGTATAAATATTAGACCAAAGTGAATCCCCTGAGCTATTATATTTTACCGTAACAGAATTACTTTGTGAAGATGATATATTGCTGTAACCTGTAACATATACGTTTTCATCAGAGTCAATTTTTATATCGCTTGGCTGATCAGCTAATCCTCCGTTATAACGTCTTTCCCATTGGAAATTTCCTGAAGAATTAAACTTCACCGTTGAATAATCTACATTCATGTTGTAGTGAGAACCCGTTACATAAACATTTCCCTGCGGGCTTACAGCCATTCCTTTCATTGATGAAAATGAATTATAAGTATTTCCTCCGCCAGCGTATGAACCATCAGGATTGTATTTGTATATTAGATAACCTATAGGACCTATAGTAGTATTAGTGGCAGTGCCTCCAACAGTAATCTTTCCTGAATTATCTAAACCAATGAATTCGACGTAGTCATGCTCAGATGAGCCAGAAATTTTCGTCCATTGTTCGTCTCCTGCAGAATTGTATTTAATTGTTAAAAATTCTTCAGAAGTTGTAAAAGTCTTGCAGGCGACATAAACATTACCGGAATTATCGACAGCTAAAGCCATTCCTTCGTCATTATAAATATTTGAACTAACATAAGTGTTTTTCCATTGCATAACTCCATTTGAATTATATTTAATAGTAGTAGCACTCCAGTAGAATTCACTAAACTCCATACTAGATCCTGTTACATAAACATTCCCAAAATTGTCTATGAATAAATCATTTATCCAATCATCCCAGTTAATAGCGCCGTTATATGTTGATGCCCATACCTGTTGACCGAGAGAATTGTACTTAACTGTAATGAAATCATAATTCCCGCTGTTGTCCGTCCTGCCAGAACCTGCAACATAACAATTGCCTAAGTCATCAATTTCCAGATCAGTGGCTATTATATAATCAACAACATCAAAATAACTGTACCATTCAACAATCCAACTACTTTTAATTATTTTAATTATAACATATTCATTTATACCCGATACCTGTCTAAACCCTAGCACATACAAATTACCCAGGTTGTTTTTTTCCATATCAACCAGTATAAAAGATTCATAGTCGAGAACCGGCGGGAAATTTAAAGTCCAATCTTCTTCAACTGAAGTTTGAGAATTACAGAATGTGCTTATAAGAATAATAAAAAATAGTATCGTATGTCTCATATCATCCTCACTTTAAGTTATTTGATTAGAAGAAGAATTTTAGAATCTATAAAACTATCGGCTCTCAACTGATATATGTAAGGACCACTTGCCAATCCACTTGCATCAAATTTAACTTCATAATTTCCTGCTGGCCTTTCTTCATTAACTAATGTTGTTACTTCTCTGCCGAGAATATCATATATCTTTAATGAAACTTGACTGCTAACTGGTAACTGCCAACTGATGACTGTGTTGGGGTTAAATGGGTTTGGATAATTCTGATAAAGTTTGAATTCCTTTGGAACGAAATGATCCTGATCTGAAACTGAGGTTGATTGATTTACTCTTATAAGATTGATTTTCTTTTCGGATGAGGAAACTGCTGAGCCTTCAACATTTAAGGTGACAGAATAAATATCCGGATTCTGATAGATGTGAACAGGATTTTTTTCTATGCTTGTCTGACCATCTCCAAAATCCCACAGGTATGATTGAACTCCCTGAAAAGAATTATTTTTAAATGATACTGTAAATGGATTGTATCCGACAATATCACCAGCATCAAAAGAAACATGAGGATGAAGCTTCCCTCTGAATATTTGTCCATAATGATTTGTATTTGGATCAGGATTATTCTTGTTCCAAACTACAACATCATCATCAACAAACGGTTCAAGATTTGGATTGAACGGCGCTGAACTTGTTAATTGACTTATTACACTTCCATCATAGATACAAACCTCTCCATTTGAGGACCAGGCAACCTTTCCATTGCTTAACCACAGCCAACGTGCAACAGACGGAATAATGTATGCAACTTTATTTGTAATTCCCGATTCAATATCATAATACCACAATATATTTCCATTACCAGTGTTCTCAAACCAGATGATTTTATTTCCATCTGTAACAGGTTTATATTTTTCGTTTAATCCTTCTGTTATTTGTGTTTGAATTTGCGTGCTAATATCATATAACATTATCTGGTAAACACCGTTTCGGGATTCACTCCAGACAATTTTACCATCCACGAAACTGAATTCATTATATACTGATGAATCAGTCAATCTGCTTTTTGTATTTCCATCATATAACATCAACATTGTGCTTTGAGAGCTATCTCTGAACCAGCAGGCATAACCTCCATCAACCAAAGTAAAAGTGTTTGTAATTCCGTCTGCTGTATCATTTGTGAGTTGAATAAGATTAGCTTCATCAATTTTATAAAGCCATGCCTGGTTAATATTATTGCCTGCATCAACTCTGAAACCATGAAAACCAATTGAACCATCAGCCAGATACATGTTTTCACATTGAAGGCTGTCTAAAATTAATTGCGGAGGATTTACACCATCATAAAGATAAAGAGAAGTGAAATCATGACGCCAGATTGTGTAGCCATCATTTGCCATTATGAAATCTTTATAAACAGATGAATCTGTCAACTGAACAGTAGAATTTCCATCAGAATAAAAAAGGCGAGCTGTAGTAGAATTATCTAAGTTGCCCCAGATTACTTTAGTACCATCATTATTTTTAAATCTTGATTGAGGCCATCCATTTTCATTTCCTGAAGACAACTGCAAGTAGGTAACAGGTAAAAGCAGACTAATGGCATCTCCTAAAGTCCAGGCAACCTGTTCATCATCAATTACAGGATTTATTGCCGAACCCCATTCATCAGTTAGTTCCGTATCTAAATTATAAATCATTAATTTTTTTATCACACCCGAACCTGAACTCCAGCTTACTAACCTGTTATCAATATGAAGGCTCTGAATTTTTGCAGTGTCATTAATAACTGTAAAAGATTTTGTTTCAGAATTATAAATTATTATCTCAGTATTATTTGTTGATGAATCCGTAACAGATGTAACTGCAATTCCATTACTTAAATCATAACCGGAAATGAATGAACCCTGGCCAGCTTGTGTAAGAATCGTCGTTGAGTCTCCATCAAATAACATTGCCCTGTAGTTGTTATTAAATAACTGAAGCCAGGCAACCTGTCCGTCTTTTAATATTGGTTTATAGTTTTTTGATATTGAAGTGCCGGTAAGATTTCGAGTTGTTAGCCCATCAAAAAAATAAATATTAGAGCGAGTTGTATCTATAAGAAATTTTTGTATCCATGCCAATTGCCCATGATGTAATGAAGGCTCAAGATTCCAAACACCGGCACTAAAAATTGTGTCCTGATCTGTAGATAAATCCCTGACAACTATCTCAGTTCCATTTCCTGCACTTCTTGCATAAGCTATTCTCCCATAAGCAAGAGAAATTGCCTGGTTAAAATCCGGATTGTATGAAGAACCGATCGAAGTAATTGACCAGTCCCTTACATTAAAAATTTTTATTTCCTCAGAAGAAGTATTCCAGGCAACAAAATCACCATCAATATCTGAAGTTAATCCTGCTAAGTTTGAATCGAGCTTGAAGATTTCTGTGCCGGTAAAATATTTAAGATTATAAGTTCCGGAATTAGGATCCTTATCTTCCCAGATTAACCTACCGTGATTTATTTGTAACTGCTCTGGCTCGGAAGTATCCAAAGTTACATTGATGATACGATAGCCATTTACTTCCTGGGCAAATTCTGAATTTATAACAGCAAGTAAGGAAATAAGAAATGCTGACAAACGCACGGTTATCATATTTATTAAATATTTTTTAGGAGTTTTGGAATCAAACCTGATAGAAGTTATGATTTGAGAAATTCAAAAGCAATAAGAAGCTCCTGAATGTATTTTAGTTTCATTCTAATTTGATATGATTATCAAATAAAGTTAATTTTACAATAAATATATTTCTGATTTTCGCTTTATCTGAAGGAGTATTTATATGGCAAACCCCCTTATTTCTCATGTAGAAATTCCTTCAACCAATCTTGAAAGATCGAAAGATTTCTTTAACAAACTTTTTAACTGGGATTTTAAAGCTTTCGGAAACGGTTATCTTCTTTTTAATAATCATAAAGGGATTATGGTTGGTTTAAGAAAAGTTGATAAAATTACTAAAGGTGAAAACACAGTATTTCACGTTACTGTTGAAAACATTGATGACATTCTGAAAAGCTGTATAGAGTTTGGCGGATCACTTAAAAGAGGAAAAACTGTAATTCCCGCAATGGGCTGGTTTGCGCTTTTTTTTGACCCTGATGGAAACACAATCGGGGTTTACCAGAAGAGTTAGTTCAGAAGAAATATCAGTGAAACTCTGGGTTCTTCCCTTAGACATCGGGAAATCTCAGAGTTCCACTAAGTAGTAAAAATAATATTATTTAATTCTTACTTCGGCCACAGCCACCCGAATACTCCTGCCGTAAATAAAGCATAAATTAATCCATCGAACATTGATTTAATTGTAGCTGACCATTTTTTCTTATACCAGATACTTTGCTGCATTAAAGCCAAACTGTAACCTGCAAATGCAGTGCATCCTGCGAAACGAAAAACTTCAGTATAATCGGCTCCTGGTGCAAGTGCGCGACCTGAAATATAAGCAGCAAATATTCCGACTATAACACAATATAGAAACCATTGCATAAGGCTTGAACCCATACTCATTTGGCCAGCAGGAAATACAGTCATAACAACAACGGGACCCTTATTCATCTTATCCTTAAATTCCTGGCTGTTCCTTTCTTTGCTGCTTTTTGTATAAGGCATAAAGTAATCGCCCGGTGGAATATTCAATTTGCCAATTGTATCCATAGCCTGGTCTTCTGAGGGAAGTTTTTTGAAATCCGTATTGTGATAACCTAAGAACATATGAATAAGTGAACTTATGATAAAAACTGCAACTGCGGAAAGCAGGATGGGAAGCCAGAGAGAAACTATTGATACCATTTCATCTCCTTTTATTTAAATTTAAATTTTTTGATTAACACTCGAATGAAAAATAAGAAAAATAAAATATGATTTGCAAAGAGAGGTTTGGAAGGAATAAAGGTATATGGAAAAAGTCGTAGTATGAAATTAGTCCTATAATCAATCATAAATAAATAAATCTAAAATCTCTAATCGTTAATCGTTAATCCTTGTTCTCAAATCTTTTTTTGATTTCAGAATACCCTTATACCTTCGTCATAACCTTTTCAGCTTTTGTCTTGATAATCTCCCACGCTTTTTCAATATGCTTTAACTCCATTCTTAAGCCGGACATATTTACTCTTAAAACATATTTACCATTAAGTCTTGTATGAGAAACCATAATATCTCCACTTGCATCAAGTTCATTAAAAAATTTTAAGTTTAATTCTTCAAGTTCTTTTTCATCATTAATATTTTTTGGATGAAGTCTAAAACAGATTGTGCTCATTGGAACGGGAGCCATTCTTTCAAAATCGGGATGTTCATCAATCCAATTTGTAAATTCTTTACCAAGAAAAAGATGATAACGAAGTCTGTTTTGTAAACCTTCAACACCGAAATATCTTATAACAAACCAGAGCTTTAATGCCCTGAATCTTCTTCCAAGCTGAATGCCGTAATCCATATAATTATCTACATCTTTTGCCTCGGAAGTTTTAAGATAATCTGCAACAAGAGAAAATGCTCTTTTCAAAACATCAGGTTTGCGTGTATAAAATGCAGTTATATCTACAGGATTGAAGAGCCATTTATGCGGATTAACAAGAAATGAATCCGCCCTTTCAGTTCCTTTAAGAATCCATTGCATTTCAGGAATAATTGCTGCTGTACCTCCGTGAGCTCCATCTACATGTAGCCAGATATTTTCCCTTTCACATATATCCGCAATTTTATCTACCGGGTCTATACTCGTTGTTGATGTTGTACCAACTGTAGCAACAACACAGAAAGGCAGCCAGCCGTTTCTCTTGTCTTCCTGTATAGCATCATCAAGTTCTTCAGGAATCATTCTGAATTCATTATCGGTTGGAATTTTTCTAAGAGCTTCTAAACCTATCCCAAGTGTAATTGCACTTTTATCAATTGAAGAATGAGCTTGTTCGGAAGCATACAATCTTAACTTACGAACATCACTTCTTCCTGCAAGTCCTTTTTCTCTTACTTTAATTCCTGCATGTTCTCTTGCTGCTGCAATTGCGTGCATAGAAGCTGTTGAAGCAGTATCATAAATAATTCCCCAGAAACCCTCAGGCAAACCAAGCATTTGCCTTAACCACTGAAGAGTATGCTGTTCAAGTTCTGCCGAAGAAGGATTTGTTCTCCACAACATCCCGTTTGTATTAAATGCGGCAGATAATAACTCAGCTAGAATACCAGGAAAACTTGAAGAAGAATTAAAGTAAGCCATAAATCCCGGATGATTCCAGTGTGTAACACCCGGTAAAATTATTTTATCAACATCGGAAAGAATCTTCTCCATTCCTTCGCTCACTTCCGGAGGAGTTAATGGAAGATTCTTTCTTATATCACCAGGTTTTATATTTGGCAAAACAGTATGCTTCTCAACATTATCCAAATAATCTGCAATCCAATCAATCATTTGATATCCGAATTTCCGGAATTCATCGGAAGGCATATCGCCAAGAAATTCAAATTCTTTATTCTTTTGGTCTGAAGAGCTCATTGGTACCTTAATTAGTTTTTAAAAATTCAGCGTGTAAATCTATTAAAATAGGAATGAAAAATATAACTGTTTATGTTATTATTTATAAAAGCAGATAATTTATAAAACTACCTTGTTGTACAGCTCAATCAATTTTTCTGTTTGTTTTTCAGAATCAAATCTTTCTATAACCCGCTGCCTTGCGGCTTTACCCATTTTAATTCTTTTCTCAGGTGAATTAATAAGAAGTTTTATTTTAGAAGCAAGGTCGTTTTCATCTTTTTTATTAAAGAGATAACCGGTTACACCATCCTGAATAATATCAAGTACTCCGTGAGAATTTGTACCAACACAAGGTTTCTCCACAGCCATTGCTTCAACAAGCGAATAACCAAATGATTCGGCATAAGAAGGAAAAGCAAAAATATCCATTGCTGAAAGTATGTCGGCAGTATCTTTTCTGAATCCTGTAAAAATCACTTTACCTGTGATAGATAAATCCTCAGCAAGTTTTTTAATTTTCTCACAATATTCTCTTTCGTCTGGGCTGGAATCCCCAACGAGAAGAAATTTAAGATTTGAAAATTCATCAATTAATATCCTAGCTGCTCGCAACAATTCCTCATAACCTTTTCCATAAGAGATTCTTGCGAGCATTCCAATTACTAATTCGGTGTCTTTTATCCGAAATTCTGTTCTTATTTTATTTCTATCTGCATTGGAAGGATTATATTTTTTCAAATCGGTTCCCGTATAATGCAGTATGACTTTTTCTTCAGGAACAGGACAAGTATATAAAACATTTTCTTTAATAGTATTACTGATTGCCAAAACATAGTTTACCTTTTCATATAATCTTTTATGAAAAAAATCTTTTTTAATTACAGCAGATTCCATTTGTTTTGTTAATAGTAAAGGAATATTTGACTTAAGATAATTTAATGCGGGAACTATTGTCCATAAATCTTTTGATAGTTGTGTATGAATAATATGATAAGTATTGTCTTTAAGAATTCCAGCAAGCTTGATTAACTGAAGAGGATTGAAATACCCTGAAGTTTTAAGAGTAATACAATTTATTCCCAACTTTTGTGCTTCTAAATTAATTTGAGATCCCGGATAACAAAGTACATCAATATCAATATTATTTTGTAATAGTTTTTCGGCTCCCCAGATTAAACTCATTTCAAGTCCTCCCCAACTTTTTGAAAGACAAGAATATAAAATCTTCATATGACAAATTGTAAAATTAATATAAGGAAAGCTAAAATATTCCGAAACATAATGCTAAATTTTTTTGTGGAAAGATGAATTGAAAGTTTTTATAATTGAGATCGCAAAGGAAGTGAAGTATTAAGGAGAGATTGTTTATCTTAAAATTGTCTCTCGCCCTCAATCTCCCCCATAAAGAGGAAGATCAAGAGCAAGAGGAGTTTATGCTATTTCATTAAAACCATTTTTACAGTTTGTTTATAAGATCCTGAAATAAGCCGGCAGTAATAAACACAACTCGGATACTTTCCATTGCCAAACGTAGCTGAATAACTGCCGGCTTCTTTCCAGCCTTGGTCAAGTGTAACTACTTCTGCGCCTGTCGGATCATAAACAATTAATCTTATAAACTGAGGAATTCTTAATTCGTAATTAATTGTTGTTGCAGGGTTAAAAGGATTGGGATAATTCTGATGCAAACTAAATGATATCGGGCCTCCTGCTGAGGCATGTTTAATAGAAATCAACGGTAGAGTTTCAAAATTTCTAAAGAGTACATCTCCCATTTTATCTGCTGACATCCCCAATTGATCCTGAAGCAGTGAAGCGTAAACTTGCCTAAAGTCAAATTCATATTTTAAATCACCATTATTATCAAGATCTTCAAGATCAGGATTCTTTCCGAGAATACCACCTGCTACATTTTGTCCGATTACAAATAGAGGTGCCGCAGTACCGTGATCTGTTCCACCACTACCATTCTGTTCAACTCTTCTTCCAAATTCAGAGAATGTCATAACTACCACTCTGTCTGCGGCTCCTAATAATTTTAAATCCTGCATAAATGCCGAAACCGAATCAGCAAGGTTCTCTAATAAATTTGCGTGACTTCCTAATTGATTTGAATGAGTATCAAAACCTCCCACTGAAGTTAAATAAACAGGTGTTTCCAGGCCGCCACCAATTAATTCTGCAACAATTGCAAGCTGTCTTCCTAAAAAAGAATTAGGGTATTGAACTTTGTTCTGTACACTATCGGCAGCATCTTTTATAATCTGTGCATATTGAATTGACTGTGCTGCAATCTGTTTAATAAACCTTAATTGTTCACCGGCAATTGTATTTGGTGGAGGATCATTATCGGCTGTCGCTCCATTAATAAGCTGGTAAAATTGATTCGGATCTTCAAATGAAATTCCCATTTGTCCCTGGCATGTACATTGCAGAAGCATTGATTGTGAAGCTCCAATCTGTATTGCCATAGGATGATTTGAATTATATGTTTCAGGTTCCGGAAATGCTTTTGCAAGAAATCTTCCAACCCAGCCATCTTCAACATAATTATCCGAATCTGAAGCGCCCAACCATATATCTGTAGATCTGAAATGTGATCTGTCAGGATTGGGGTAACCGACATTCTGTACGACTGCCAACTGTCCTTCATCATATAAATCTTTAAAAGGGCTTAATGAAGGATGCAGACCGACTGAATTGGATAATTTTAATACTTCATTTTCTCTTAGCCTGATTCCGGGTCTGACATTGTGATAGTTTGCATCAGCGAAAGGGATTACTGTATTTAATCCATCGTTACCGCCGCTTAGCTGAACTAACACAAGTACTGTCCCATCGGGAGCTTTTGCATTTATAAAAGGACGTGCAAAAGCTTTAACAGGAATATTTCCCAAAGTCATCGAAACAGTTCCTGCACCGGTTAATAATCCAAGCTGCCTTATAAATTTTCTTCTGTCCATTTCAAAACCTTTTATGATAATTGATATTCAGGTAACCGGAATAATGCTTTAAAGAATAATCCGAGCCTGTTCTCAGCCAGCTGGTTAAAAGTTGACCAGTCATACACTGCGGCTCCATCAAGAAGCGTATTGAGCAAATATGTTTTTCTTGTATCGCTTAGAGGAAATTGAATGAAAATTTTTGCTATATCATTTATAAATGATTCCGCACTTTCAGAACTTGGATATGTTCTTGCATAATCCACAAGGTTTACCTCAAATGTAAGATTGGAACCTCCCGGTCTTTCTCCCCTTACAACCGAATCAGTAAAAATATTTCTTGCCGGGAATGTGTTTGTGTTTATCCATCTTTTATCACCATCCCAACCGCTTACGTTAGGCGGGTCAAATAATTTTTGTTCAAGATCTTCAACTACCTGTCGCATATAATTGTAGTCAGGAGTTGTAATATTTAATTGTCTCATCACCTGTATTACAAACTCAACCGGGTTTTTT
>CAYNUV010000035.1:10531-13747 GCA_964400245.1 uncultured Ignavibacteriaceae bacterium | reverse complement strand
TACTTTTACTTTTTTCGCGAAAGCTAAAGCTATTGGTAAACCAACATATCCAAGTCCAATTATACCAAGTACTACGTTACCATTATCAAATTTTTTAATAAAATCCATTGTCTATCCAAAGTTTTTAATTATTTAGTTATTTACTTAAGAAACAGCTTCGCCACATCAATCACATGTCATTGATTATTTAATTTTATAATAATATATATATGGGCACATCCAGTAAATTAATTTTGGATTGTGAATTAAAAGTTTGTTGAATAAAACAAATTCTATGCCTCAAAATAATACTATAAAAACAATTTTATTCCATAAGTTTAATTTTTTGAATCTCATATTGGGACTAAATTAAAATTAATAATTAAATATATGAAAAACGCAAGTGGAAGTTTATGTTTTATAATCTATAAACAAAAGATAATAAAACTCGATAATATTTTTGATAGTTTGATGAAGATGTTTTATTTTTCGATATCATTAAGGCTACAACAAGAACGAGAATTAGACAAGTAATATTTACCTCCAATAATTTTAAAAATATACTTTTTTGGATTTAAATCAAATAATAATTTGTGATTTTGTGATATTGTATAGATTCACATTTTAAAAATTGTTAGGCTGCAATCTGAACAAAAAACATTTTTTTAAATAATACATGTTTCTTATTAAGAAAGATGATGGCATAAGAGTTGGCAATTTTACTGAGAAAAGAATTGAATTTAGATATTAATGTAATACAAGGAGTCACGCAAAATGTTTAGGAATATTTTATTTTTTTTACTGCTTTCTATTCAAATTACTGCCCAAACAACTTACTATGTTTCAAACTCACAAGGTAATGATTCAAATAATGGCACATCACAATCAACACCTTGGAAATCACTCTCAAAAATTAATAACACTTCATTAAACCCCGGTGATATAGTTTTGTTTAAAAGAGGGGATATTTGGAGTGGTGAGCAACTTAATATTCACAATTCTGGATCTTCTGGAAATCAAATATATTTTAAAGATTATGGTACTGGTAATAAACCTGTTTTATCTGGTAATAATACTCTTGGTACAGTTGTAAATGTTGCCGAAGGAACTCAATATCTAAGATTTGAAAATTTGAGGTTTATTGATAATAATGCTTCAAACGTTTCTCATTGGAGCGCTGCTTTATTGAAGCTTGGTCAGAGATGTCAGAATATTGAAATAATAAATTGTGAATTTGATAACTTGGGAGGAACTTTTAATATAGAAGCGAGAAGAGGTGGGCTAATTGTATTGCTCGATCCTGCTTATGTTAAGGTTGATAACTGCGATTTTACGGGGACTATGTATGGAATTTTTGTTGTTGCTAATTTTGATAATTCTCATAACGATGGGCATCATTTAACTTTTTCTGATAATTATTTTCATCGTTTAGGAAATGTTAGCACAAGTCTTACAAGTGGAAATGGCAGAGGTATTGCAGTTGAATTTAAGCAATGGTTTTCTGAAAACAATGGAGCTATGTTACTTGGTGATGGAACTCCAGGAGCTACATTCGGACAAGAGGGAACCTTTCGGGATATACTTCTTGATGGTAACAGGGTAGATAGTGCTGGATTTGGATTTGAATGGTATAGAGACCCTGATTTCCTTAATTCAAGTCAGAAAGGATATAATTGGACAATCACTAATAATATTTTTAATCTAATTGAAGCTGAGGCAATCGGTTTAACAGAAATTGGCTGGAGGGGCGGACTTGCAGACCGTTCTGTTATTTCAGGAAATATTATCGATTCAGTTGGAATGAAGTGGATTAATAATCTGTGGGGAATGTATCACGGAGTTAATGCTGTCCAAACCCACGCTTGGGATAATGTAATAATTGAGAATAATACGATCTCTAATTTTGGAACTACGAAGACTGGAGATGGACACGGTATTATTCTGGATATTGCTATTGAGACAGGGAATATAATTCCTCCCAATGTTGTTGTAGAAAAAGCTTGTGATAGCATTATAATTAGAAATAACTTCATTTATAATGCTTTAACAAATACTGGTGGTACTGCTTCCGGTATAAATGTATATGCTTCAAAACGTTGTGAAGTTTACAATAATATTATTTTTGATAGCCAGGTTGGTATATATGCACCCATCGGAGACCGAAGTGATGCTAATAAAATTGCATTTAATACTGTCTTTAATTGCGGATGGGGAATAAGACCTTCAGGTCAGAAAAATGTTGTGGTTAAGAATAATATTGTAGCGTTTGGGGATGTTGGCCTTTATATTGGAGGTATTAATGATGGCTCTGATTATGATTATAATCTTGTATATGGTAACACAAGTTATAATACGCAGGGATATACTTCAGGACCGCACGATATAATTGCAGATCCTTTATTTATTGATTCAGGTAATAAAAATTTTAATCTTCTGTCTAATTCTCCAGCGATTGATGCCGGAACTTCAATAAATTTAATTAATGCTGGGTTAACAGGAGACTTCACAGATAATTTAAGACCAGTTGGGTTAGGTTATGATATTGGTGCTTTGGAATATGGTTCGTCAAGTAGTGGTAATTCTATAAATGTTAATATTAGAATCTTTTTGGAAGGTTCTTTTAATGTTGGCAGTATGGCAACAACATTATTAAATAATGGTCACTTACCGTTAAATCAGCCGTACAACCAAGCTCCCTGGAATTATAATGGTACAGAATCAGTTTCTTCTATTCCACCTGATGTAGTCGATTGGGTTTTATTAGAATTACGAACTGGAACTACATCTTCAACAACGGTTTCTAGAAAAGCTGTATTTATTAAAAGTGATGGCTTAGTAGTTAATCTTTATGGAGTAAGTCCAGTAAGCTTTAGTGGAATATCTGATGGTAATTATTATATTGTTATTAGACATCGGAATCATCTTGCAGTAATGAGTTCAAATGCAATATCATTAACATCAAATTCAGGTTTGTATGATCTTACAACAGGTTCTGATAATGCTTTTGGTTCAAATTCTTTACAAAATCTTGGAAATGGTAAGTGGGGAATGTATGCCGGAGATGGTGATTTTAATGGACTTATAAATGTAATTGATTATGGAAGTGTTGGCAACCACTTGTCTGAAATTGGTTATAAGTTTGGTGACATTGATATGAATGGAGTTATTAATTTAAGTGATTATACAAAAACAAATTTGAATTTATTTAAAAACTCACAGGTACCTAATTGATTTTTT
>CAYNUV010000035.1:0-10431 GCA_964400245.1 uncultured Ignavibacteriaceae bacterium | reverse complement strand
TATAACATAAAATAAATATTCATTATTGCAGAGAGAGGGAAAATCTCTGCCTAAAAGGTCTGGAGTCACAATGGTCACAAGACTAAAAAACCTTTTTGGCATATTGGTTATAATATGCTCATCATTTTTTTATTCTGCACTAGCTGAACAAGGGTATTCTCTTTTCTTAAAAAACGGAGTTCAGGTAGATGATTTAACTTATGAATTTGATATTACCATTAAAAGCGATGGTGGGGAGATTGAATTAACTTCATATCAAAGTTCACTTAGTTATGATAATTCATTCTTAAACAATACTAACGGGGAATTGACTTTTTTTTATAAAACAGGGAGTTCAACCCTTACCAACTTCCCATTTTTAAGAATAGGTGTTTATAAATCTGAAGATGACTTTTTGCTTACTTTCGCTTCACTTCCTGGTATTGATATTATATCAGAAGAAGAAAAAACGGTTGGTAGATTTATAATTAGAAGTACTATTCCTTTCTCCGTTTCAGAATTAAATATTGATTGGAATAAACAAGGTAATATTTATACTATACTAACAGGAAGTAACTTTTCAGATATTACAAATCCCCAAAACCATTTTAATTTCTTACACGGATCAACTAACGTTAATGATCAAATCAAGAACATAGATTTTTATCTTGAACAGAATTATCCCAATCCCTTTAATCCTTCAACAAATATTAAATTTTTTATTCCAACTGAATCCTTTGTAAGATTTAGAAGTTTTTGATTCATTAGGCGAAAAAATAATGAGTTTAATAAATCAGAATCTTCAGAATGGAATTCACAATGTAACCTTCAATGCGAATTCATTGCCAAGCGGATTTTATATTTATAGATTAGTCATCGATGACAGAATTATAAATACTAAAAAGATGCTCCTACTTAAGTAAATAAATAATTTTTCCCACTTTAACTATCTCATATCTAATAATAAGTAAAAATCTCCAGGTCTAATTATTGAGTAGATATTACTTGTAAAATTCTTCTTTTCTCACATTGATAATTCATAAAACAATATAATATAAAACAATATATCATAGCACTATTATTGATATTTCTATAGAGTTATTTGTTGTAGATCAAAAACGATATATGAATTATAAATGGAGAGTTTAGAATGACAAAAGTTAAATCAAGTATTTCGGGTCTTTCATTCCTTTTAAGCAAATCAATTTTAAAATTAATATTAATTATTTTCTTCGCAATACCTTCATCCTATGCAGATGTTACGGATGTTACTTATGAAATAAGCATTAAAGATTATGAAATAATTAATGATAATGTTTTTGAGTTTGATGTTATGATAAAAAGTCAAAATGAAAATTTTATTTTAACTTCATACCAAGCATCTATTCAGTTCAATCAAAATATAGTTAATAATGGAAATATAACATTTTTCTATATTGATGGAACTTCTGGCCTTCAAAATTTACCGACTACCGGTTTAGGAGTAAATGGAACTGATGGTTCACTAGAATTGACTTTCGCATCTTTACCTGGCGAGGAAATCATTAATTCTAATCTTATAAAAATTGGACGGTTTAGGTTTGAGAATACAAATTCATTTGAATCTTCAAATCCAAATTTGATTTGGGATTTTAGTGGAGTTATAAGTACAATCCTTACAGGAGAAAATTTTTCTAATATTACGAATCCAAATTTTCACATAAGTGAGTTTGGTATTATGGCTCAATTGCAGATCATTAGTGTAGAAGCGTCAAATACTACTGAAGCTAATCATGGTCCTGAAAAAACTGTTGATGGTTTAGGCTATTATGATGGAGATCCAGATTCAAAATGGGCTGCTTTACCAACCCCACAGTTTTTAATATACGATCTTGGATATGAGAAAATTGTAAGTTCTACAAAATTTTCTTTTGGCAATTTTTCCACTGGACGTATATATCAATACTCAATATTTTTATCAAATGATATGTTGAGTTGGAATGAAATTGTATCCAATTCTTCTTCTTCTCCTTTAGAATGGACTGTTAATGAATTTAGTCCACAATTAGTAAGGTATATAAAACTGCTTATAATTGGCAATAATCAAAATGATTGGGCAACAGTGTGGGAAACTCAAATCTGGGGAATTAGCGGTGTTAGTGATAATGATGATCCAACCGAAATTGCTCAACCCAAAAATTTTGAACTAAATCAAAATTATCCAAATCCTTTTAATCCAACAACAAATATTCGTTTCGCTTTACCCGAAAATGGGAAAGTTAAACTTACTATTTATAATATTCTTGGCGAAGCTGTTGCAGAATTGCTTAATTATGAAATGGCTATGGGAATACATGACATTACCTTTAATGCTGGAAATCTGGCAAGCGGAATATATGTGTACAGACTTGATGTTGAGAATCAGTTTTCTGATGTACGGAAAATGATTTTAATGAAATGATGTATAACTGAAAACTTTTGGATTATTTTCAGTTTACGCTTAATGTAAAAGACAAATATTCGGATACTCCCCAAATGATCTTGATCAAATAGAAACTGAGCCGTTTAATTCCGGCTCTTTTTTCTACCTGCCACTCACAGAATTGATTTTTCCTTAAATTCTCTTCAAAAATGTGGAAATAACCTTGATGTTTTATTTTAATACATTAACAATAAGGAATTTTTCTATTTTTTGCATTATTATAATTAATTGAGATGATGGCACCATACTTGCGAAAAGAGAAGGGTTGAAAAATAAAATGCTCAATTTTATGTTTGCTCATTAACAATGGATAAATCTAAGTGACTCAGAAAAATACACACAATAACAATTATATAACTCTTGTTGATTCTCATATTCATATAAATGATTGTTATAACTTAAAAAGATTTTTTGATTCGGCATTCAGGAATTTCGCTTTGCATAAAAATAAGCTATCTGCATTGGAAAAATTTATTGGTGTTCTTTTTCTTACAGAAGCAGGCGATTATGATTTTTTCAAAAAGTTTTTCGATGAACCTGAATTGTATTCCAGTAAAATTAATTATAAGATTGAAAGAACTTCAGAGGAGACTTCATTAAAAATTTCAGATAGAAGTAACTGCATTATATTAATAGCTGGTCAGCAAATAATAACTGCTGAAAACCTTGAAGTACTCGCACTGGGTACAAGAAAAAGATTTAAATATAAAAAAAAATTTTCAGACACAATAAATTCGATCAATGATTCGGGAGCTATATGTGTAATTCCTTGGGCAGTTGGCAAGTGGATTGGGAAACGAGGGAAAATAATAAAAGATATTTTACAAAATAATTCCGGAATATTTCTTGGAGATAATAGCGGCAGGCCTGTATTCTGGCCCACTCCAAAATTATTTAGTGAAGGAATGGGAAAGAAAATTTACACATTACGTGGAAGCGATCCTTTACCATTCAAATCCCAGGTTAATAAAGCAGGCAGCTTTGGTTTCTATTTCAATTCTAGTATAGATCTTAATAAACCTTTTTCAGATATAAAAAAATTAATTAATAATTTGGATAATAAACCTGCTAACTATGGCAGTTTAGAAAATCCTTTAAGATTTTTTAAGAATCAATTTATGTTACGAAGAGTAAAGCAAAGGTTAATGACATGAGAATTTTACTTATTGCACCACATCCATTTTTTCAGGAAAGAGGTACACCTATTGCAGTAAGGTTATTAGGTGAAACTCTATGCGATTTCGGGAATCAGGTTGATATTTTGACTTATCATGAAGGAATAGATTTTAAGATAAATGGCTTACGGATATTCAGAATTTCTAAACCACCTTTCATTAAGAATATACCAATAGGATTTTCATGGAAAAAAGTTGTGGCAGATATTTATTTAACTGCACTCTTAATCAGATTAGTCATTAAAAATAAATATGATGTTATACACGCAGTTGAAGAATCGATTTTTCCAGCTGCTTTAATAAATATTTTTTTGAAGAAAAAATTGATTTATGATATGGATTCTTCAATGGCGGATCAGTTAGTTGAAAGAAAGGAATCTTTAAAAAACTATCAGAGCTTATTAGACAAATTTGAACGGCTTGCAGTGAAAAGAGCAGATATAGTTATACCTGTATGCAGATATCTTGCAGATAAAGTAAGAAGTTATGATGCCGATAAAAAGATTTTCATTCTTGAAGACATTGCATTTGAAAGTAATGGTATAAATAAAGATGAAAATCTCAGACAAAAATTTAACTTGAACGGAGTTGTTGCATTGTATATTGGTAATCTTGAGCATTATCAGGGAATAGATTTATTGTTGGAAAGTATAGTAAAGATTAATTCATCGGTTCCCTTTTCTGTTGTGATAATCGGAGGCAACCAAAATGATATTTCAAAATATCAGGAAATTGCAAAAGAATTAAATATAACAGATAAAGTTTATTTTATTGGACCACGTGTCTTTAAAGAGTTACCAAATTATTTATCTCAGGCAGATATACTTCTTTCACCAAGAATAAAAGGTAAGAATACCCCGATGAAATTATATTCTTATCTTGCTTCCGGAAAACCTGTTTTAGCAACAAAAATAGATTCTCATCTTCAGGTAGTTGATGATTCTTCTTCTAAACTGGCAGATCCTGATCCTGAATCATTTGCTCTTGGTTTGCAGGAACTAATAGAAAATGAAAACATGAGAAATGCAATTGGTGAAGCCGGTCGTATCCTAGCAAAGAATAATTACTCACTTGATAGTTATAAATTTAAGCTGAAAAGAATCTATGATCAGTTAGAGTTAAATAATAAAGTACCAAAGGTACCCCACAATAAAGTATCAAAGAAAGCCTACAAGCTGAAATTAAGTCTAAAACATAGATTAATTGTAATTCTAAAACTCTTTAACTTGTAATCTTCTCCCCTACAGATATGACTTTGGTGGGTAGGTTTGTTATTTTATTTTTATAATTAAAACTGAACATTGATTTAGAATAATTTTAGTTTACAGACATTTATGAAAAGGGATATAGAAAAATTAACTTCACAAGAATTTGATGTATTGATCGTAGGTGGGGGAATTCATGGTGCTGCTGTAGCAAGGGAAGCATCCCGGCAAGGCTTTAAAACAGCATTAATTGAAATGAATGATTTCGGACATTCAACATCTTTTAACAGCATGAAAGTAATTCATGGAGGATTAAGATATTTACAACATTGTAACTTAAAAAGAATCAGGCAATCCGTTCGTTCCAGGAAAATAATGCAGAATATTGCACCTCATTTATTAAAAACAGTTCCGTTTTTGGTTCCTACTTACGGCTATGGAATAAAAAGTAAAAACGCAATGCGAGTTGCCTTTTCAATTAATGATATGATTAGCTTTGACCGAAACTTTAATATTGCTTCACAAAACTATATTCCAGGCGGAAAAGTAATTGATAAGAAAGAAGTTCTAAGAATTCTTCCCGGAATTAATAAAGAAAAACTTACTGGTGGAGCTATTTGGTATGAAGCTGTAGTTCAAAATACTGAAAGAGTACTATTAGAATTTTTATATCATGCTTATAATTATGATTTTACGGCTGCCAATTATGTTGAAGCTATAGAATTGATTAATGGGGATAATGGAATTAAAGGAGTTAAGGTAAAGGATCTGATAAACTCAAACGAGTTTAACATCTATGCCAAAATTTTTGTAAATGCAGTTGGTCCTTGGTTTAACCTTATTCAAAAATCTCTTAATCTAACTAAGAAACCAAAAATAGAATTAACAAAAGCAGTAAATATTATTATAAATAAGAAAATCTTTTCAGAATATAGTGTAGGACTAGAAGGGAAGGAAAGTTTTTCAGATACTGATGCATTTATAAAAAGAGGTAAAAGGCTTTTCTTTTTTGTCCCTATAGAAAACTATACAATGATTGGAACATCGTATAAGTTATACAACGGTGATATTAATGATTTTGGGGTAAGTAAAGAAGATATTCAGGAGATAATTGATGAAGTAAATTATCTTTACCCTTCAATAGAATTAACATTTAATGATGTTAGCTTTTATCATGCTGGTCTCTTGCCCCTTGAGAAAACTACAGGTTTAGATAATATTCAAGCTGAAAGACATTCTACTATTTATGATTATGAAGACGAGAATAATTTGAAAAATCTCTTTTCAATTAAATCAGTTAAATATACAACTGCCCCGGTCATAGCAGAAGATGTTGTTAAAATGATTAAGAAAAAAATAAAACCTTATCATTCTTATACTAAAATGAATAAAGCTGAAGCAAAAAAAATTGTAGCTGATATTACACAAGAAATTGCTAAATGCTTACGTGATAAATATGGTTCCCATTCAAATGAGATATTTGAGATTATAAATGAAAATAAAAATTATTTAAGTTTGGTTTCTGATGATCCACCTATTATTACTGCTGAAATTATTCATGCTGTAAGGAATGAAATGGCTTTTACTTTAAAAGATGTTGTTTTAAGACGGACAAGTATGGGCATGTTGAAATGTCCTTCATTAGATAGCATTATCAATACTGCTTCCATTATATCTTCTGAATTAGGTTGGGATAAAACAAAAGAAGCTTCTGAAATTGATGGCTTATTCCAAGTATATTCTCCATTAAAAAAATTTGTTGAGACCGAGTGTTAGATTTAAAAACAAAAGGATTAGAAATAGTCTCGCAAAAAGCTGATATAGAAACATCTTCTGAAGATTATGCAAACAGATTTTCCGGGAAAATCGGGGAATACTTTTTATCTGTCCAGGAAGTGATTACTTTAGATTTCTTAAAGCACAAACCTTATGCTAAAGTTTTGGATGTGGGAGGGGGACATGCCCAATTAGCGATTCCGTTAGTAAAAAATGGTTTTAAAGTAACTGTTATTGGAAGTGATAAAACTTGCAGAACACGTATTGATAAATTTCTACAACCCGGATCTTTTGAATTTATAACAGGCAATCTGCTTGATCTTCCATTTGAAGATAATAGTTTTGATTTTGTAATCTCATTTAGATTATTAACTCATGAAGAAAACTGGGAAATTCAAATCTCCGAACTTTGCCGTGTAGCTAAGTATGCAGTTATTGTTGATTATCCGGATATCAGAAGTTTTAATATTTTATATGATATTTTATTTAACGTAAAGAAAAAATTTGAAAAGAATACAAGGACTTACCGGAATTTTTCCCGTAAAGAAATATTGGAAGAATTCCGAAAGAATAATTTTATGAATTACGAAATGAAGCCGGAGTTTTTTCTCCCAATGGTAATTCATAGAGCAATTAAGAAGGTCTTTTTGTTGAAAAGCATTGAGAATTTATTTGGTATGGTAGGATTAACTAAACTTTTCGGATCACCTGTAATATTAAAAGTAGTACCGAACAAACAATAAAGGAATATTGATTATACAATTAACATTAAAGTCTAATAAAACAAATTTATCATTTTCTAAAGGAGAAAATAATTAATGAAAGTTTTAGTTACCGGAGGAACAGGATTCACCGGCAAAGCATTAGTCAGGAGACTTTTAGATGAAGGACACCAGGTCGTTGCACTTGATTATAAGGAAGGATTGAAAACCCAGGAACTGAGAGAATGGGGCGCAGAAGTAAGGATTGGCAGCGTAGTAGATAAGGAAATTGTAGAAAGTTGTATGCAAGGAGTTGATGTTGTTCATCATCTTGCAGCTGCATTTAGAGAAATGAATGTACCAAATACATTTTATGATGAAGTAAATGTAGGCGGAACGAAAAATGTTCTCGAATCGGCTTACAAACACAAAGTAAAGAAATTTATTTATTGCAGTACTTGCGGTGTCCATGGCAACATTGATAATCCTCCGGGTGGTGAAGATGCACCAATTCAACCTGCAGACTATTATCAGCGGACAAAATATGAAGCTGAACCAATTGTTAATGAGTATTTTAAAAAAGGAATGAAGACAGTTATTCTTCGTCCTGCTGCAATTTATGGACCCGGTGATCCTGAAAGATTCTATATGATATTTAAAAAAGTTGCTAAGGGTTATTTCCCTATGATCGGTACAGGTAAAACATATTATCATCCATTATATATTGATAACTTAGTTGATGCTTTTATGTTGGCTATGCAGGGAGACAAGGGAGTAGGTGAAGCATATTTAATAGCAGATGAAGAATATTTAGAAATAAAAGATATAGTTTCAAAGGTTGCTAAAGTCCTTAAAGTAGAACTAAAAATAAAACATTACCCGATGATACCCGTTATAATATTGGGTCATATAGTAGAAAAAATTTGTAAACCTTTTGGAATAACACCACCAATTTTCCCAAGAAGAGTTGATTGGTATCGCCAAAACAGGGCATTTAAAATTGATAAAGCAAAAAGAGATCTTGGATATAATCCTAAAATAGGCATTGATGAAGGATTGAAACGAACAGCTGAATGGTATAAAAAAGAAGGTTTATTGTGATTAACTTATATCACTTAAAAAAAATCTTTTTGGTCTAAATATTATTCCGATAGTATAGAGAATAAATTGAATATTTCACCGCATAAAGGAATGAAAATTTTACAATTAGCACCACATCCTTTCTATCTTGAAAGAGGAACACCAATAGATGTGTTGCTCGTATTAAGAGTTCTGTCTGAAAGAGAAAATATATCCGTTGATCTTCTTGTTTATAATGAAGGTAAGGATGTGAAATTACCCAATGTTAGAATTCACCGAATACCTGATCTGAAAATATTAAAGAATATCCGCCCAGGATTTTCTTTTAAAAAAATCATCTGTAATATCTTTTTGTTTTTCAAAGCCTGGCAATTAGTTAGAAAGAATAAATATGATCTCATTCATGCTGGCGAAGAAGCTGTATTCTTTGCAATGTTTTTTAAATACGTTTATAAAATTCCTTATGTGTACGATCTTGATTCATCAATAGCACAGCAGTTAGTTGAGAAAAAACCTTTTCTGAAAATGTTTGCAATTGTTTTTAATTGGCTAGAAGCTAAAGCAATACAGGGCAGTGTTGCTAATTTGCCCGTTTGCAATGCTCTAGCTAAACTTTGTGAAGAGCAAGGTTCTAAGAAAACAGTTACAATCCATGATATCTCACAACTAAAAAATCCCGGTGCAGAAAGTAAAGGTATCTTAAAGAATGAACTTGGAATTGAAAACCTCGTTCTTCTTTATGTTGGAAATCTTGAACCTTACCAGGGAATTGATCTTTTGTTGGAGAGCTTTGAAATCACTTCAAGAAAAACAGATAAAATTGATTTGGTAATTATTGGAGGCGTTCAGCAAGATATAGAGTATTATTCCGAGAAATCAAAAAGACTTGGAATAAATAAAAGGGTTCATTTTCTGGGGCCTAAACCACTTAATAAATTAGATGAGTATCTTGCTGAAGCGGACATTATCGCATGTCCAAGGATTAAAGGGATTAATACACCAATGAAATTATTTCCTTATTTGCATTCCGGGCGGACAGTTATTGCAACCGATCTTTATACTCATACTCAAATAATAACTAAAAATGAAGCTTATTTGGCACCCCCTACACCTGAAGGTTTTGCAGAAGGAATTATTAACCTTATTGAAAATGCAAATTTAAGAAAAGAGCTTGGAAAAAGAGGTATGGCTTTTGTTGAGAAAAATCATACTTATCCTGCTCATCAAAAAAGATTAAATGGAGTATATGACTGGATAAAAAATAAATTATTTAAATTGAAATTACAAATATCTTTGTTGGTTTTCAATGAGTTGACAGATTTTTATTTCATAAATAATATTAATATATAGAGGACATTTTCAAATGAAAATTCTTGTTACTGGAGGGACCGGGTTTACCGGCAGCGCTTTAGTTAGAAGATTATTGTCACTTGGCCATCAGGTTAAAACCATTGATTATCAAAAAGGCATCGTGTATGATCAGCTTCTAAAGGAAGGCGCTGAAATAATTATTGGAAGCATAACCGATAAAGAACTGGTTAACAAAGCTACAGCAGGAATGGATTTAGTTTTTCATGTTGCTGCCGCCTTTAGAGAAATGGATGTTAAAGATGAACATTATTATAATGTTAATGTAAATGGAACCCGGTATGTTATGGAAGCAGCTATACAACATAATGTAAAGAAAGTAATCTACTGCAGTACGCAAGGTGTACATGGTCATATTAACAATCCACCGGGAAATGAAAACTCTCCGATAGCTCCTGAAGATTATTATCAGAAGACAAAATATGAAGGTGAAGTTGTTGTCCAGGAGTTTATTAAAAATGGTTTAAAAGCAACTATCATTCGTCCAACCGCTATATATGGACCAGGCGATCCTGAAAGATTTTTTATGATATTCAAAAAAGCAAAAAAGGGATATTTCCCGATGTTTGGAAAGGGAGAAACTTTTTATCATCCTGTGTATATAGATAATCTTATTGATGCATTTATTTTAAGTATGGATCTGAATAAGGGTAATGGTGAAACTTATATTATAGCTGATGCTGAAT
>CAYNUV010000034.1:0-14082 GCA_964400245.1 uncultured Ignavibacteriaceae bacterium | reverse complement strand
AACTTCATTACCAATTCCAACATTTAAAGAGGATACAAAAGCTGTTGGAATGGGGAAAACCGGAATTGCAACCGGCAGGACATTTAATGGAATGTTATACAATCCTGCATTACTTAGCAGGAACCGTTTCTCGATTGATGCAATAAGCTTAAGTCTCAGCCTTCCTCCTGGAACTTATGACGCAGCAAACTATCTGAATGATCATTTCAGTGAGTTTAAAGAAGCTGTTTCACTTAAAGAGGTCTGGGCAGGAATTCAGGATTTTAATAATGCAGTTGATCTTAACCAACAGTTAACAGCATTAAAGAAAATACAGAATGGATTAATATTTCCGAGAGATTTATTCCAGAATGTAATTGGTACACCGGAGAAACCTACTACTCATGGCATAAGAACTATTCCTGCTTTTTCAATCCAGGCTGGAAATTTTGGATTTACACTTTATGGAGTCGGGCAATCTGCATTTCAGGTAGAGCAAAGCCCAATACTTGATGCATTGCTCAATGTTCCTCTACCGGATGATTTAAGCGATCCGCAGCAGGTTGCAAATGCAATATTAACTCTTGAAGGAATACTTCAACCAATTCTTGAATTAAATAGTTTTGATGAAGCTCTCCCTTTTGCATATTCAATTTCATACGTTGATATAGTTGGTGCGGCAGGTTATGCTTTTAATGTTGCACCTGATTTAAATGTTGGTGCAAATCTTAAAGTTGTTCACAGAAGATTCTCTGCAAGAAAACTTTTACTTGAAGAATATGAAAACATACTTAATATCTTAAAGAGAGATCTCAATCAATCAATTACAGGAGTTACTCTTGATGTTGGCGGATTATACAAATTCCCGAACGGAATTGAAGTTGGTTTATCTATTCAGAATATAATTCCTGTTCAGAAAATCACTTCAACTTTAAGAACAGATGTTGCTATTTCTTATCTTGATTATAAAAGAGACGGTCAGGGAAATATAGAAGTCGCACAAAATGGTGATACGGTTGTTCAATCAGTTTCACAAACAATTGATCTTGGAATTCCTTTTGATCTTAAACTGCCGATGATAATAAATGTTGGAGCAGTTCATCCAATTACAGAAAACTGGGATGTTGCTCTTGATTGGGTTGATATTTCAGAACAGGATATAAGGTTTGAAGATTACTGGGAAAGATTCAGATTAGGAACTGAGTATAGATTAGATGCTGTCAAAGAAAAACTTGGAATCGCTTTCAGAGTCGGTATGGCTGATGCAAGATTTACAGGCGGTATTGGTTTAAATTTATATAAAGCAGTTCAGCTTGATGGTGCTTATGCCTGGGATAACTATGTAGGCGATTTCTCTTACTATGCCCAGATTAAGATTGGGTGGTAAAAATAATTTCTCATATTATAAAAAGCATATACAAATAAATCATTTTTAAAAAATGAGTTTATTAACCATCTGGCAATTTTTTATATTTAATATTATTTATTCAACAATCATTAAGAAAGAGTGATTATGCAGAAGTTTACTTTTGGTATATTCATTTTATTAATAATCTTATTAGAACAAAGTTGCAAAGAAAACCCTTCTTATTCCGAAGGTAATGAGCTTGTTGGAGCCTGGAAAGGAAAAGTTCAATTCAAGTCAGGTGCATTAGCTGTTTTAAAAGATCTTGAATTTATGTATGTCTTTAATGAAGGAGGAACTATGACTGAATCCTCAAATTATGATGGAGCTCCACCTGTACCTCCCGCATGCGGAATATGGAGAAAAACCGATTACAGAAAATTTGAAGCAAGATATGAATTCTATTTTACAAAAGTTCCAAAAAGCTTTGAAGATATTACAACAACCAGTGGTTTCCCGCCTGTAGGATATGGAGTTTTAGTTGAGAAGATAACTCTTTCAGAGGATGGAAAATCTTTCAAGTCTACCATTAAATACGAAGCATTTGATAAGTCAAACAATCTGATTGAAAGCGGCTCCGAAGCAGAAACAGAAGGTGAGAGAATGAGTTTCTAAAATTAAGGCAGCAGGAATTCCTTCCTAATAATTTCATTCAAAATGTTTCTTATCTTGTTGTATTCTTTATAAATATCAAATTTGAAAAAAGACATTAATAAATTTTTAAAATGATTCTGAATTTCATTATTCTGCAGATCAATAAATTATTTTTTAATTAAGAAATAATCCGATATGAGAAAATTACTTGAACAAGTTGCGTCATATAGTGCTGATTATCTTTCATCCTTAAAAGAAAGACGAGTCGGACCTTCAGAAGAAGATCTTAAACTTCTTAACAAGCTTGATCTTCCTCTGCAGGATGAATCAATAAATCCTGAAAATGTAATTAAACTTCTTAATGAAGTTGGTTCCAAAGCAACAATAGCAATTTCTGGAGGAAGGTTTTTTGGTTTTGTAATCGGTGGTTCACTCCCGGTTACCGTTGCGGCAAGCTGGCTTAATACCACCTGGGATCAGAATGCCGGTTTATTTGTTGGCTCACCAATCGGGACTGTCCTTGAAGAAGTAAGTTTGAAATGGCTGCTCGATATTTTTAATCTTCCTAAAGAAAGTGCCGGAGCTTTTGTTACCGGAGCTACAATGGCAAACTTCACTTCGCTTTCCGCTGCAAGAAATTATTTATTAAAGAAACAAAACTGGGATGTTGAATCTGATGGATTATTTAATGCTCCTCCAATTAATGTTATTGTGGGCGAAGAAGCTCATCCAACTTTATTCAGAGCTTTGGGGCTTTTAGGATTGGGAAGAAAAAGAGTAATTACAGTTCCCGCAGATAACCAGGGAAGGATGAAAACAGACAAACTGCCTAAGATAGCAGAACCGTCTATCGTTTGTGTTCAGGCAGGAAATGTAAATACCGGTTCGTTCGATCCCATTAAAAATATTTGTGAAGTAGTTAAAAAAGATGATGTATGGGTTCATGTAGATGGCGCATTTGGTTTATGGGCAGCTGCCACAGCAACAAAAAAATATTTAACGGAAGGAATTGAGCTTGCAGACTCATGGGCAACAGATGCTCATAAATGGCTTAATGTTCCCTACGATAGCGGTTTAGCATTTGTTAAACATTCAGAATCATTAAGATCAGCATTATCTTTAACTGCGCCTTATCTTCCTCAAGGTGAGCATAGAGAACCTTCACAGTTTGTCCCTGAATTATCAAGAAGATCAAGAGGAGTTGAAATCTGGGCTGCTCTGTATTCTCTTGGACGAAAAGGTTTAGCGGAAATGATTGAAAGAACCTGCCGACATGCAAAAAGATTTGCAGAAGGATTGAGTAATGCCGGATATGATATTCTCAATGATGTAGTGGTAAACCAGGTTCTTGTTTCTTTTGGTGATGCGGAAACAACAAACAAAATAATTTCAGAAATTCAAAAAGAAGGAACCTGCTGGTGCGGCGGAACAATCTGGCAGGGAAAAACCGCAATGCGTATTAGTGTCTCTTCGTGGGCAACAACTGATGAGGATGTTGAAAGAAGTTTGGTAGCTATGATAAGGATTGCAAAAAGATATACCTAAAAGATTTCTTAAAAATTGAATTGGAGAAATAGTCGTCACACTGAGCTTGTCGAAGTGTGACATTAAGCTTATTTTGCCATCCTTCGACAGGCTCAGGATGACATTAAAATTATATTCCTAAAAGAAACTCCCCAATTACCTTTTCAAGCTGATCATATTCAATCAAGAAAGCATCATGTCCATAAATAGAATTTATAGTTTTATATTTTGAACCCGGAATATGAGATGCAATTTCTTTTTGTTCACTCTCGGGATAAAGAATATCGGTTGAAATTCCTAAGCAAAGTGTTTTTGCTTTTATGCTTCCCAAAGTATCTTCCAAATTCCCTCTTCCACGAGTTACATCGTGCAGATCCATTGCATAAGTAATATATAAATAAGTGTTAGCATCAAAACGGTCAACGAGCTTTTGTCCTTGGTGAGCGAGATAACTTTCAATCTGAAATTTATCTTTTTTTGTAAAAACATCTTTTCCATTACTGATATACTCTCTGCCAAATCTTGCATTAAAAGAAACATGGCTGCGGTATGTAATCATTGCAGTTTCTCTTGCTAAAGCTAATCCTTTTGCAGGTTGTTCATTATAATTCCCGTCATTCCATCTCGGGTCATTTAAAATCGCATCCCTGGAAATTTTATTTAGTGCAATACACCATGGAGAATGTTTTGCAGCAGTTGCAATCGGAATTATTGATTCAACAAAATCAGGATACATCATTGCCCATTCAAGAACCTGCATTCCGCCAAGAGATCCGCCGGAAAGAGTTTTTAATTTTTTTACGCCAAGAGTTTTTAATAATTCATATTGAACACGAACCATATCTCTTACTGTTACTATCGGAAAATCAAGATTGTATCTTAAACCTGTTTCAGGATTAATACTTGTTGGTCCGGTTGTACCATAGCATCCTGAAAGAAAATTAGAGCTAACAATAAAATATTTTTGTGTATCAAAAACTTTTCCTTCACCAATTAAAGGATCCCACCAACCTTTTTTACCAAAAAACATTTTATTGTATTTAAAAAGAAATTCATAATCCTTTGTATTATTAACTTCTTCTTCCCCAATTATACCTGCTGCATGAGAATTTCCCGTTAAAGCATGGCAAACAAGAATAGCATTATCTCCCTTTTCATTTAACGTACCGTAAGTCTGGAAAGCCACATTAATATCATTTAATTTCTTCCCCGATTCCAGAACCAAAGGATTAACTTTATCAAATAGATTAATGAAATTTGTTTTAACTTCTATTTTCGTTTTTACCGCCACACTCATATTTCCTCAGAATAAATATTAGATATTGGTACGATCATAGAACAGATTACTAATCTGTGCTACGTTGTTTTGTTTTTATTGACAATACTAAATACATCAAACCACTACAGGAGAATTAACCGCAGCTTTGATTGCTATATCAAAATCTTCAATTATATCATCAATGTGTTCTATTCCAACAGAGACACGAACTTGTTCAGGAAGAACTCCTGCTTCCCGTTGTTCATTTTCTGCCAATTGTTGATGAGTTGTTGATGCAGGATGAATTACAAGAGTTTTTGCATCTCCAACATTTGCAAGAAGACTGGCAAGCTTTACATTATCTATAAATGCTTTTCCAGCTTCTATACCTCCCTTAATTCCAAACGCAAGGATAGATCCAAAGAGTCCTCTCTTTAGATATTTTTTTGCACTTTCATGATATGGATGACTTTTTAAACCGGGATACCAAACCCAATCAATATTGGGGTTTTCTTCAAGCCACTGTGCAAGCTTGAGGGCATTGCTGTTGTGTCTTTCTATTCTTAAAGAAAGAGTTTCTAATCCCTGTAAGAAAAGAAATGAATTGAATGGACTAAGCGCAGGACCAAGATCACGAAGTCCTTCAACACGTGCTCTTATGATAAAAGCGATGTTTCCGAATTGCGAACCTTTGCCGAATACTGCATTGAAGTTTAATCCATGATAACCAGGAGCTGGTTCAGTAAAGATTGGAAAATTCCCGTTACCCCAATCAAAATTTCCAGAATCAACAATAACTCCTCCGATTGAAGTTCCATGTCCGCCAATCCATTTTGTAGCAGAAGCTACAATAATATCTGCACCATGTTCAATTGGCTTTGCAAGAAAACCTGCAGCACCAAAAGTATTATCAACAATAAGAGGAATTCCATGACTGTGGGCTACTTCTGCAAGTGCTTCGATATTAGGAACATTTAATTTTGGGTTGCCAATTGTTTCTATATAAAGCGCTTTTGTTTTTGGATCAATTAATTTTTCAAACTCTGCAGGATCATCTCCATCAACAAACTTTACATTTATTCCAAGCCGGGGAAATGTAACTTTAAATTGGTTGTATGTTCCTCCATAAAGAAGACTGGTAGAAACAATATTCTCGCCTGCTTTAGCAATTGTAGTTATTGCAATTACCTGTGCAGCCTGCCCTGATGCAGTAGCCAGTCCTGCAACACCACCTTCAAGGGCTGCAACTCTTTTTTCAAAAACATCTGTAGTAGGATTCATTATTCGTGTATAAATATTTCCAAACTCCTGCAAGCCAAACAAAGATGCAGCGTGCTGCGCATTCTTAAAGTTGTATGAAGTTGTCTGGTAAATCGGAACAGCCCGCGCATTAGTAGTTGGATCAGGTTCTTGCCCTGCATGCAACTGCTGTGTTTCGAACCGGTAGCTTCTTTCTTTTCCGTTTGTGCTCATTGTGTACTCCTTTTTTTATTTATTATTGATTATTTGTTATTACTTAAGCTCAAAAAAAAACCTCTACGGAAAGAATCCGAAGAGGTTTGTTAAACATCTTCTCTCATCTTTCCCTTGAATTCCGCAAAACGGAAGGGGCAGGATTTAGCACCTAACCTCAGGATTTTATCCTAAGTGGTTGCCAAGGTTTCAACGGGCCTGTTCCCTCAACCTTTCTCGATAAGAGCTTCGAGTAAAAATTTAATGTCAAATAACTAAGAAGCCCTTCTCGACTCGTATCGGAAGGGCTTGTTGTAATCTCTATTTAAAGAACTTCAGCAAGTGTCCTTCCGATGTGAAACACACATCATACAACATAGACACATTGCTATCTGGTTAAATTCCTTCTTAATATTTGCTTTTAGATTCTTCATAAAACTTGTGCAAAGATAAACCGAAATATGCTTTGTGTCAAGCAAATAATTCCCTTTTAATTTTTTATTACATAGAAAGAAGATAGTCATTAAAATCATCGTAGCTACCAGAGATTTTAACAGAATGCTTTTCTTTGTTTAGATAAGCCTTTAATCTCTCAGGAATTTTAACATTAATTCTTAACGCATCATTTACTATTTCAGGAAACTTTGATGGATGAGCTGTTTCAAGCACAACAATATTAAAATCATTTCCATAATCTTTAACAAACTCTTTTGCTGCTAAATATCCAACCGCACCATGCGGATCAATTATATAATAGAATTTCTGATACACTTCTCTAATTGCTGAGATTGTTTGTTCATCATTAAAGCTTTTGCTGTAAATATCTTTCTTTATCTGGGCATGATTATTTTCATACAACTCCAGAATTCTTGAAAAATTACTTGGGTTGCCTACATCCATTGCGTTGGATAGAGTTCTTACAGAAGGTTTTGGTTTGAGTTCTCCGGTTTTAATATATTCTGAAAAAACATTGTTGGAGTTTATGGCGGCGATAAATCTTTCAATATTTAGTCCCATCTTCTTTGCAAACAATCCAGCAGTAAGATTTCCAAAATTCCCGCTCGGTACAGAAAAAATAATTTTCTTCCCGGTAACTCCTAACTGCTTTATTGCATTTACATAATAGAAAGATTGAGGAACAAGCCTGGCAATGTTAATTGAATTTGCAGAAGACAAATTCAATTTCTTTTTCAATTCCGTATCAACAAAAGCTTTTTTTACAAGATGCTGGCAATCATCAAATGTGCCTTCAATTTCAAGAGCAATTATGTTTTTTCCAAGAGTAGTTAATTGTTTCTCTTGTATATCACTTATCTTACCTGATGGATAAAGAATTACAACTTTAATTCCTTCTGCTTCATAAAAACCATTTGCCACTGCACTTCCCGTATCACCTGAAGTTGCGACAAGAATGATTAACTCTTTATTGTTATCCTTGTTGAATTGAGAAAATACTCTCGCCATAAACCTTGCCCCAAAATCTTTAAAGGCAAGAGTTGGACCGTGGAATAATTCAAGAATAAAAAAATTATCGTTCAGTTTAACAAGAGGGGCATCAAAGGTTATTGCATCATAAATAATTTTCTCGAGTTGGTTCTCTTCTATTTCATCTTCAATGAAACTCTTAGCAATTGTAAATGCTATTTCCTGGAATGAATAAGTGTTGAGATTCTGGATAAAATCTTTTTTTAATATTGGAATTGATTCAGGCATGAATAATCCGCCATCTTCAGCAAGACCTTTTAAAACTGCCTCTTTAAAAGATACTTTCAGATTTCTATTATTTGTTGAATAGTAATCCATTACTTTGTGGAAAGAATCTTTGGTCCCCTTTTATTTATTTTAGAAATGAAAATATCATTCTCGATTTTGATCTTATCAAGGACTTTCTTCATTTCCAATGCTACCTTTTGTGCCGAAGCTTTCGACTTTGTAAAAGCAAAAAGAGAGGGACCCGAGCCGGAAATACTGCAGCCAATTGCACCTGCATCGAGAGCAGCATTTTTTATTTCATAAAAAGATGGAATGAGTAAGGCTCTTACCGGCTCAATAATGAAATCATTTAATGATCTGGAAATCAAATCAAAATCTTTCTTCATTAACCCAGCAACAAGTGATGCAATGTTGCCCCACTGTTTCACTGCGTCAGCTAAAGTTATTTCTTTCCGTAACAGCTTTCTCATATCGGATGTATTCATAACAATGTGGGGATAAATAACCGAGCAATAAAGATTTTCCGGATAATCAATATTTATTATATCAAGCTCATCCGTGTTTCTTACAATAACAAAACCACCATATAACGAAGCAGCGACATTATCAGCATGACATCTTCCGCCGCTTGTTAGTTTCTCTCCTTCAAGTGCAAATTTGAGTAAATCATTCTTAGAAAATTTTGTTCCCAGAAGATGATCGAGAGCAACAACGGCAGCAACTGCACTTGCAGCACTTGAACCTAAACCAGTTCCAAGCGCCATCTTTTTATGAATTTCTATATCAACCCCTTTATTAAAATTAATCTCTTTAAAGAAGGATTTAATTGCCACCCCGGCAGTATTCATTTCAATTTCCTTGGATAATTTACCTTTATCACCGGTTATCTTTTTTATAGTGATATTTTTTTTACCAGATAATCTTACAACAATTTCATCGCCCGGATACTCAAGTGCAAATCCAAGAATATCAAATCCGCATCCAACATTTGTTACTGAGGCAGGTGCAAATGCCCGGACTTCCTTCATAATAAATTTTTTACTTTCATAAGTTCAGCACAAAGTATTGCACCACCTGCGGCTCCTCTTATAGTGTTGTGAGAGATGATTACAAATTTGTAATCAAATAAATTATCTTCACGTAATCTTCCAATTGCAACAGCCATTCCTTTATCAATATTCCGGTGAATTCTTGGCTGCGGATATTTTGCTTCTTCGAAATAATGGATTGGTTTTTCAGGTGCTGAAGGAAGTTTGAGCCTTTGCGGTTCTGCTGAAAAATTTTTCCAGACTTCTTTGATCTCTTCAATTGAAGTTTTCTTTTTCAATTTAACCTGAACACATTCTGTATGCCCGTCCATAACTGCAACCCTGTTGCATTGAGCACTTATTTTCATTTCAAGATTTTTAATTCCCGCACCATTTAGTAAACCAAGAATTTTTAATGGTTCGGTTTCCATCTTTCCTTCTTCCCCCCCAATGAAAGGAATAACATTATCAATTATATCAAGACTTGAGACACCCGGATAACCGGCACCAGATAATCCTTGCATTGTAACAACATTTACCGACTCAATTCCAAAAGCATCAGATAATGGTTTGAGCGCAAGTGCAAGCCCGATAGTTGAACAATTTGGATTTGTAACAATACTTCCGCCATTGTAATTCTGTTTCTTAAGAAGTTCAAGGTGATCAGAATTTATTTCCGGAACAAGTAAAGGAACATCTTTATCCATCCTGTGATTTTTTGAATTAGAAACAACTACATAACCTTTTTCTGCAAATGCAGTTTCAACCTCACCGGCAATTGATGCATCAAGCCCCGAGAAAGCAACTTTGCAGTCAAGATTAGGTTCACAATTTTTTACAACAAGATTTGCTATTCTTTCAGGAATAGGTGTTGACTGAATCCAGTTAACAGCTTCTTTATAAAGCTTGCCAGCAGATTTTTCAGAAGCTGCCACTTCTTTAACTTCAAACCATGGATGATCTTCCAATAATTGAATAAATCTTTGCCCAACGCTACCTGTAGCTCCAAGTATTGCAACCGGAATTTTTTGTGATGACATAATGTTACTTTTTTATTTTAATAATTAATATTTTTTAAAAATGTTCTTTTAATTTGTAAGTAAATCGTAACACAGATTAGTAATCTGTGTTACGTGTATTATAAATTTATATCTCAACTCAACTTAAATAATTTGAAATTCTTATAACATCTGCAAAGACACCTGCTGCTGTTACTTCTATTCCTGCACCTGGGCCTTTAATTACTATTGGTCTGTTGCCGCAATTAACTGTTTTAACAGATAAAATATTATCTGTGCCATCAAGAAAATAAAAAGGGTGATTCTGGTTAACTTCCGTTAAAGAAATTTTAGCTTTGTTGTTTTCAAGTTCAGCAATGTACCGAAGTTTCATTTTCTTTTTCTCTGCTGCACTTCTTTTTTCTTCAAAGTAGGAATCATGATCTTTTAACTTACCTAAGAATTCATCAACACTTTTTATATTTCTTAACTTCTCAGGAACAATATTTTGAATTTTAATCTGATTAAACTCCAGTTCAATTCCTATTTCTCTTGCAAGTATTAAAAGCTTGCGTGCAACATCAGTTCCTTTAAGATCTTCTCTTGGATCAGGTTCTGTAAAACCTTTTTGTTTTGCCTCAATTACAATTTCGCTAAATTTTTTGCTTTTATCGAATGAGTTAAAAATATAACTTAATGTACCCGAAAGTATTCCTTCAATCTTTAAAATCTTATCTCCGCTTGAAACAAGATCTTTTAATGTTCCTATTATTGGAAGTCCGGCCCCAACATTTGTTTCATAAGCGAATCTTACATTGTGTTTAAAAGCAATTTCCTTTAACGCCTTATATTCATTCATGTCTGATGAATTAGCAATTTTGTTCGGAGTAACGATTGAAATATTTGCTTCGAAAATCTCTCTATAATTTTTTACAACATCCTTGCTTGCTGTACAATCAATAAAAATACTGTTGCTTAAATTAAGCTTAACCATCTCGCTAATAAAACTTGATAGATCGGTTTTCAGTTCTGAAGCAATAAGTTTTGATTTCCATTCACCTGTATTTATTCCATTTACATCGAAAAACATTTTTGTGCTGTTTGCGAGTCCGACAATTTTTAATTTAAGTCCATATTCTTTCTTAAGATATTTTTCCTGCTGAGTTATTTTTTCAAGCAAAGTAGCTCCAACATTCCCGGGGCCAATTAAAAATATATTAACTGATTTAGCCGGCGATAAAAAGAAAGCATCGTGAAGAACATTTAATGCCTTTGATTCATCCTGCTGGGAAATCACAACAGAGATATTCCTTTCCGATGAACCTTGTGCAATTGCTGCAATATTAATTCCGTTTCTGCCAAGCGAATTAAAAATCTTTCCTGAAATGCCCGGAGTTTTTCTCATGTTCTCACCAACTATAGCAATGATTGACATCGAACTCTCAATTTCAGGTTCATTTACCAGACCATCTTTAATCTCAAACCTGAACTCATGCTCAATTGCCTTCTTTGCTGCATGGGCAAATAAAGGAAGTACAGCAATACAAAGTGAATGCTCGGATGATGCCTGCGTAATTAAAATTACAGATATATTTTTGGAAGCGAGCGTTCCAAATATTCTCTGAGCTGTTCCGGAAACACCTACCATACCGCTTCCATGAATGCTTATCAATGCAATATTATCCATGGAAGAAATACCTTTAATCAAATAGTTGCTGCCGTTTGTTTTCCTGCTTATCAATGTTCCTTCAAAATCAGGTTTGAAAGTATTCTTTATTCTTATTGGAATATTTTTATTGAGCGCCGGCTGCATCGTTGGAGGATAAATAACCTTGGCACCGAAATGTGAAAGCTCCATTGCTTCTTCATAAGATAATTTATTTATTGAAAAAGCATTTCTTACTTTGCGCGGATCAGCAGTAAGAACTCCATCAACATCAGTCCAAATCTCTATCTCTTTTGCATTAAGAGCTGCTGCAAAAATAGAAGCAGTAAAATCAGAACCTCCTCTGCCCAGAGTTATAGTTTCATTATTAATCGTAGAAGCAATAAACCCTGTTAGAATTTTTAATCCTGTAAAATTCTTAAAAGCATTTTTGATTTTTTTATTAGTGATTTCAAAATCTACTTTTGCATTACCGAAAGAATCATCGGTAACAATTAATTCACGCGTATCAATAAAATCAACTTTAAGACCGGTTGTATCCAGGTAACTCGCAATTATAAAAGCGGATAATCTTTCGCCAAAGCTCATTATAAAATCAAGAGTCCGGGGAGATAATTCTTTTACAAGAAAAACACCATGAAGAACATCTTCAAGTTCATTGAGTGTCAGCTTAACCGATGAAAGAGCTGCTGTCTGAAGTTTAACAGGAATCAATGATTTAACAATATCAATATGTTTTACTTCAATTTGATTAAAAAGATTTTTGTAGCTGCTGTCTCCTTTTGAAGCTGATTTGCTCATCTTAATAAGCTCATCAGTAACTCCGCCTAAAGCAGAAAGTACAATAACAGCTTTACCGGTTTTACCAAACCTTTGCTTCAAAATTAAAGCAACTTTTTCAATCCTTTCGCTGGTTCCAACAGAGGTACCACCAAATTTTAATATCACCATAATTATTCCTGTAAATACAAAAAAAACCGGCTCCATCTCTGAAGCCGGTTTTATTAAATTTTATTTCACTTATAAAAACCCGCTTCAGCCTCCGGGAATTTTAGTCATTGTTGTGCCTGTTCCGGTACACATATGAAGAGAAGTTTTATATGTTGAACTTTTTATTTCCATGTTCAAAAATTTGCTTGTAAAGCTAATATTAAAATACTGGTTTGTCAATACAGGAAGAAAGTTAATTAAAAATTCCTTCGGCTGCTTTATTGTTAAAAAGTAAGTTTGCTTTTTTATAGATTTACTTAAATTGCAGTAGGTAATAAATTATAAATATTTTTTCAATCCAGAAGTAAAATGAAAATTAAACTCCTAATCCTCTTACTTGGTTTATCCGTAAATATTTTTTCTCAAAAATTTGTTGAAGAGTATAACCCGCCTGATGGTTACTTAAAAATAGGACCTGAACCTGAACAAATGATTCCGATGGTTGAAAAAGGTTTTACTCTTATACTCCCTAGTGATGAAGAAGTATTTGGAGTAATAGTAGTGCCGGATGGAAACCGATTAGATTATAAAGAGCTCATCACAAAGGATGGTTCGCTTGAAAATGAAGCGCTGAAAAAGAATATCGCGGTAATTCATATTCTTACAGGCAACCCGCTTGATTTCTATTTTACCGAGGATATTATGAATGATGTTGCTAAAAGGCTTCAATCAATTCTTACAGATAATGATCTCAAAGGGAAACCCGTTTTTCTTGAAGGAATGTCTCTCGCAGGAACAAGATCATTAAAGCTTTCAATTTTCTTACAGGGAAATAAAGAAAAATTCTGGCTTCAGCCGGCAGGAGTTGCAATTGTTGATGCACCTTTGGATATGGTAAGGTTCTGGGATGTTGTTAACCGTGCGATGATGAATAATTTTTATCCTGATGCTGTAGCTGAAGGGAAATGGGTTTCATATCTTCTTAAAGAAAATTTAGGAACACCACAGGAAAATTTTAATAACTATGTTGATTACTCCCCTTTTGTTTATGTAGCCGAAGATGGCGGCAATGCCGAAGATCTTAGAAACATTCCTGTAAGAGCTTACCACGAACCTGATGTAAACTGGTGGATAGAGAACCGTAGGAAAGATTACTACAGCATGAATTCTATTGATCTTGCTGCATTGATAAATCAATTAAAGCTTTTAAATAATGATAAAGCTGAACTTATTACTACATATCAGAAGCGTGAAGGTTTCAGTGAAGGATCATCACCGCACACAGATACAATTGTGGATTATGCGGAATTAATGGATTGGTTTTTATCTTATCAATAAAATCAATTGTAAAGAGTTTAATTCAAAATAAAAATCCATTGTAACTCTATATTAAATAAATTAAGTTTCTACTAACACCTTCTGAATTTCTATATTGTTTACACAGAAGGGGGGATTATAATTTATAATTGATATGGAGTAAACAAATGAAATATACTTTTATTGAAATAAAAAATTTTAAAGGAATAGAAAATGTA
>CAYNUV010000033.1:0-14158 GCA_964400245.1 uncultured Ignavibacteriaceae bacterium | reverse complement strand
ATATGAAATTATTAGTTTGTCGTTTTTATATGTTGCATTGTTATCTAAATTGTTCGATAATGGCATGAGCGGGTATTGCTTGAATTCCTACAGGTGTATTTAGAATAAATTGAGGGTCTATAGGTCCAATAAATGAATGTCTCCCCATTATAATTTCGTCAGCAGCTAAAGCAAACATAGTTCCGGCAGACATTGCGGCTTGTGGTATTATGATTCTTATGTGATTAAACTTTTGTCTTAAGTATGTTACTATAGCATCAGTAGCTTCGGCAGATCCTCCACCTGTATGCAAAATTAAATCTAACTTATCACCCTTTAAACCATGTATTGCTTCCATAAATGCTTGGAGATCTTCATTGGTTATTGAAATAATATTTGCCGGAACATCTCCAGTTGTCCATCTTGTAGCATAGATTATTGTATTCCTATTTGAGAATTCGAATAACTCTTTCAGATACTTATTTCGAATAGAATCAAAAGCAGTTTGATCACCATTTTTGATAGCTGTTTGGATTTCTTGTAAAATTTGACCCCAAGTTGGCATTTATTCTATTTTGGTCTGATTAGATGCTTTTGAAAGAGGTTGTTCATTTATTAAATTAAGGTAGTTTTGATAACTTTCCTGATTCACCTTAAAAGAGTTAAATGTTTCTATCGTCTCATTTATGTTAGGATATAATTCTTTTGCCTTCTCTTCTATTTCCTCAAAAATCTCTTGTATCTTTTTCTGATTATTTTCCTTTTCCATGGTTTCCTTCTAATTAAATCTTTTGGAAATCTAAATAATAAAAGGTATTTAAGCAAATGAATAAAATAAATAGAGCTAACTCTATCACAATGAACTATAATAAAACCACATTGTCTTAACTTAAAAAGAGGTGTTTAAAGTAGCAATAAGAAATTGGTATTATATAAAGTAGAGACGCATCGCAATGCGTCTCTACACAAAGATTGATTTATTAATCAGTTAAATATAATCTTACAAAACCCGCACAAAAATTTGCGTTTGGCGGTTCACCATCGTTACATCCAACAAAGAAGGTAACTCTTTGTTAAGGTTGAGCGATATACTCCTCCCATTGTTCAAGACTATTTTGGATTATAGAATCTATGTCGGAACACCTCCAATAGAAATTTACAATCCGGTATCTGTAATTCCTATAGTTGTTGAAGATATGGAACCTTCAGCATCAACATATTGCTGACCTCCAAGAAATTCTGTGGATTTGCTAACAAGGATTTGTGGTTTTACAGGATGAAAAAGTGCTATCAAAAAGAATAGTAACATAAATTGTATCACTACAACTTCTAAATGAAAAGAATGGATCTTATCATTCAGCAAAAGGAGAGGACAAAACAAAGTCATTATTAACTTCTCTTGCACTATTGCCAATCAAACAAATAAACATTAAACTCAATCGGCAATTTTATAAATATATTAATGCAAAATAAAAACTGGAAATATTACTTCTTCGAAATCCTTGTTGTATTTATCGGTATAATGGCTGCATTTGGATTGAACAGCTGGTGGGAAGGAGTTCATGAAAGCAACCTTGAAGAAAAATATTTAACAGAGCTCAAAAATGATATAGACAAAAACATAACGGAACTAAAAGGATTGATAGAAATAGCTGGAGATAATTACGATGCTATCCAGAAAATAGTTGGAATGATTTCACAGGGAGATTATGAAGTTGATACAATAATTCATTACTCGGTCAGAATGGTTTATCTCTTTGAGTTCAAACAAAACTCTACAACGTTTGGAACATTGAAGGCTTCGGACGATCTTAAATTAATTTCCGATTTTGATTTAAGAAATAAAATTGTTGAAGTGTATAATTATTATTCACGCATCTCAAAGTTCGATACAATGTATAGGAAATATATTGATGATTATGTAATTCCTTTTCTCTGGAAAAATGTTGATATGATTTCCGGGAAACCAGTTAACACAAATTTTGTTAAACAGGTTGAATTTAAAAATATACTTACCGGTTATCTTCTCTTTCTCACACAGCAACTTGATGGTTACAAGAACGGGCTTGAGAAAAGCAAAGATTTGAAAGAATTTTTTTTAGAGGAGAAATAATTAGATGAGAAAAAAGTGCTCATGATTACCGGAAAATTGATCTTCTTGAGCGAAAGAATTGACGGACTCTTATATTTTGAAAGGAGAAGATTCTTCTATTCGTTTTAATGCTACTTTAATAACAACATCTTTTTTGTCTCTATGAAATTATCAGAAATCAACTTGTAGAGATAAACCCCGGATGGTAGATTTTCTGTATTAAGCAAATAGGTATAGGATCCGGCACTTTTATATTCATCTATGATTGTCTTCACTTCATTACCAAGTAAGTTATAAATTGCAAGCTTTACTAATCCTGCTTCTGATATTTTAAAAGAAATTTTTGTTGATGGATTAAATGGGTTTGGATAATTTTGTGAAAGGGAATACTCTTTAAGCTGTATGTCTTCATTAACACCTGCTATACTATTTACGATGATTGTTTTACTTTCAGCATAATTCCATGAGTCCCCAGTTTCTTCCCCATTAAAATTAACGCTATTACCATTTGCGTACATTGTTATAGTGCCTGGTGTTTGTGGGGCGGTATATGTAAATTCAAATAATACCATGCTATTCTGCGGAGTTTTAGGAGCAGTATGAGTTATTTCACCTGATACTTTTTGCATTCCTGTTCCCGGAGTTAATGTACCATTTGAGACAGCGATGTTCGTCCCACCTCTTATTAAAATACCACCGCTAACTGTAACGGAATAGTTTGCTGTTTCACCTGCCACAAGTTCATCAGGACCACTAATTATTACATTAACATTTGTTGAAGGACTTTCGGAGTGACATGTACAGCCAGGTTCAGGCCCTTTTATTGTTCTGCCTGTTATTCCGTTTTCGTGTGCATAAAAGAGGAATGAAACGGCGACAATAATAATTAATACTGAAAACGGAATTGAAGATTTCTTTTTAACGTTTGCCATACCTCTCCTTAAATAAAAAATCTAAAATCATAAGTAAGGTTTTGAATACTTTTGAGACAATTGAACCCTGTAAAAATATTTTATTCAAAACTCTTGCCTGATAAGACTTTGAAAAGTTTAAACAATCACAACTCATTTTAATACATGGGTAAGTATTCCGGTAAGAAAATATATCCCTGAGTAAAAGCTTCCTGTAAAATTTTATGTGTGTCTAATTATGATTCTCGAAAGATTTGGGTTCCCAATCTTTTCCTTCACAAGGCAGATATTCTAAGGTAGGGTGCTTATCATATTTAATGCACAAAACAGCCGATTTATCAAAATGCTTACAACTTGAACAAAGAGAAGATTCAAACATATCTTTATTCTTTTCTTCAAACTTTCTGTAACCTAAAATTGCCGGATGTATTACAACTCCATAAATGGCAAAAACCACAACAAGCCACCAAATGGAATAATCAAGATAGTTTTTTAATATCCACATAGCAGGAATTGTGACGGCAATTCTGATTAGCGTCCAAAAAACAACTTCACCCATAAATAATCAAAAAGGACTTTATAAGGATCATCAAAATGTGTTATTTTAATTAATATCTTCTTATTTTAAGTTTAATAATTAATATTTGTTATAATAATCGGGATAGCTTATTAGAATTGAAAGAGTGAGCGCGGGTGGGCTCGAACCACCGACCCTCTGCTTAAAAGGCAGATGCTCTACCCCTGAGCTACGCGCCCTAAAATTAATGACTGCAAATATACGTAAACAGGTATGGTATTTCAAATTTTAACTTGTAAAGAAATTAAAAATAATTTAATCTAAAAAGTATGTCAAAAAATTCTAAAATACTTGTTTGTGATGATGACGAAACTTTGTGTTATTTGCTGAAAGAACAGCTTCTTGAAGAAGGGTTTTCCGTTGATGCTGTTTATGATGGAAGTGATGCTATTGAAACAATTAAAAAGAAGCATTATGATGTTCTCCTTCTTGATTTAAATATGAAAGTAACATCGGGGGAAGAAGTTCTAAAATTTGTTTCAGATTTTAATGTCTCTCTCCAGATTGTTATTCTTTCAGCTCAATCTGAAATTAGAAAAGCAATTGAATGCATTAAGATGGGGGCTTACGATTTTATTACAAAACCGTATAACTTTGATGAACTTGTTTTAACTGTTAACCGTGCTTTAGAGCATAAAGATCTTCTTGTTAAAACAACAATTCTTTCGAATCAGATTAATAAAAAAACTGCAAGCAATATTATTGGCAATAGCCCGGAATTAGCGAGAGTAATTAATCTTGCCAACAAAGCCGCCATGTCTGATTCCAATATTCTTGTAGAAGGTGAGACAGGAACCGGCAAAGAACTTTTGGCAGAATATATTCACAAACACTCCGCACGAATTGATAAACCTTTTGTAGTTATTAATTGTGCTTCTCTTCCGGATCAATTAATTGAAAGTGAGCTGTTTGGACATGAACGAGGTGCGTTTACAGATGCAAAATCAACCAAGCAAGGTCTTGTTGAAATTGCACATGGAGGCACTTTATTTCTTGATGAAATAGGCGAATTAAGTTTATCTCTTCAACCTAAATTATTAAGATTCCTGGAGAATGGAGAGTTTAGAAGAATTGGTGGTGTTACAAGCTTAACCTCAAATGTAAGAGTTATAGGTGCTACAAATAAAAATTTAATGGAAGAAGCGGATAATAAAAATTTCCGGAAGGATTTATTATTCAGATTGAATGTAATAACATTAACTATTCCTCCTTTAAGAGACAGAAGAGGAGATATTCTGCTGCTCGCAAATTATTTCCTCGAAACAAAATCACCAATCAGATCACCAAAAAAACTTTCTCAAAAATCAGAAGAAGCTTTACTCTCATATACATTTAATGGTAATATCAGGGAACTTGAACACATTATTGAACGAGCAATAATTTTTGCCGAGGGAGAACTAATTCAGCCGGAAGATATGAATCTTCCTAATATTGTATCTCATGGCAGAAGTTCATATTCCTTTGAAGATAATGGGAACTCCGAAGAGATAATCAGTATGGAAGAAATAGAGAAAAGGCATATAGCCAGAGCTCTGATTTTTTTCAAATGGGATAGAGCACAAACTGCTAACCGTTTGGGAATAAGCCCTAAAACCCTTTATACAAAGATTAAGAAGTATGAAATTAAACAAGAATAAAATACTTCATGCCCGAAAAAATCATATCGAAATATGTTCTGAAAGAAATTCTTGAATTAGACGACGAAGCCTTAGCAATAGCTGATAAAAATCAAAAAATAATCTGGTTCAACAAAAGCTTCCAAAAAAATTCCCCTTCAAAAAGAATTAAAGGAAAGAGTATCTCTCAACTCTTTGTTTTACCGCAAATCGAATTGCTTCTTCACAAGAAAAATGAAATAATCTCACATTCTATTCCCGGTTCTGAAAATAAGGTTGTTATCACTCCGCTTAAAACCAATAATAAAGCCGATGGGTACCATATAAAAATTGTACAAAAAAAATCTGCTTCTGAAAAAAAGTCTATTCAGCAAGATAGTTCACATAATAATTTTATTTTCCAGAAAGAATTCCAGGAGATATTAACTCTTCTTGTAAAAGAAAACACTCTTTCAAAAATTGCAGATGGTATTCTTAGCAAAATTATTGGCATAAGTAAAAGTCTTTTTGGATTGGTTTTATTTATTGAAGAACAAAAGAAATTTTCTTTTCATTATTATGATCCGGAAAATTATATTGAAAACCATGATGAGACTAACCGCAACTTAAAGGATAGCCTGAATTATATTGAAAAATGGCTTACTGTTAACAAAAGAGCTCTGCAGGTTGAAAATGTAAGAGCGAATATTGGTTTCCAGTTAACGGAAATTTTTAACAGCAAATATCTTACTGTTCTTCCATGTTTTTTTGAGGATTCATTAATTGCTGTTGTAATTCTTGGAAAGAATACTGCAAAATATAATTTACAGGAAACCAGTGTGATGGAACAGTTTTCTTCTTTGCTAGCATTTGCAATTATCAGTATTCGCAGCCGTGAATTAAATTTAGCTCTTGAGAATAGATTATTACAGGCCCAAAAACTTGAAACAATCGGGAAGTTATCGAGCGGTATGGCTCATGACTTTAACAATTTGCTTTCAAGTATTTTCGGCAGTCTTAATCTTTTAAAGAAGAGAGTTCCCCAGAATGAAAATGTTGTTAGACTTTTAGACAATATCGAGAATTGTTCCATCCGCGCAAGAGATCTTACAAAAGGATTACTTTCATTTGGAAAACCAAATCCGAGAAGAAAAGAACTAATAAAACCCAACATACTTTTAGATGAAATAATAAAAGTAATAACTCAAACCTTTCCGATTAGAATTTCTTTTCATTATGATATACAAGAAGAACTGCATGATATACTGGGAAACAGTACCGAAATTTACCAGGTGCTCTTGAATTTATGTGTGAATGCAAAAGAAGCTATGGATGAAAGAGGTGGGGACTTAATTCTAAAAGCGACAAACATAACAATCAATGAAAAAAATATTATTAACTATCCTTTGCTTAACAGGGGAGACTATGTTTGCTTTTCTGTTTTGGATAGTGGTTCGGGGATCAGCGAAGAAAATCTACAGAAAATATTTGATCCCTACTTTTCAACTAAAGAAAAAGAAACGGGATCCGGGCTAGGGCTTTATGTAACATACGGAATTATTAAAGCTCATAATGGGCATATTGATGTTACAAGCAAAAGAAATGAAGAAACAAAGTTCGAAGTTTTCCTTCCATCTTATGAACCGACTAAGATTGAAAAAATTACAACTTCGGATAAAATATTGCTTCTTGCCGATGATGAAATTATGTTAAGAGATCTTTTGGCTGAATTACTTGAATCGAATGGATTTTCGGTTATCCGTGTAGCAACCGGAACAGAAGTTTTAAAAGTATTAACTGAAGAGATAAAGGTTGATCTTATAATACTTGATTATAATATGCCCGAAATGAATGGGTTGGATTGTATAATAGAGATAAGGAAGTTTAATAAAGAAATACCGATTATTCTTTCTTCGGGAAGTTTGGGGTTTACCAGTGATAATATTGATATGAAAAAAATGGGAATAAACAGTTTCGTAAACAAACCCTATGAGTTCGATACTATGTTGGCTACAATTCAGGAATTAGTCTGAGTTTCGATCTTATCCTTTTCGCAATCAACCATTTTAATATCTTTCACATAATCTGAAAAAACCGGTTTCTTTATCGAGTTCAGTTGGTTAAGTACATCGCTTATCTCTTTAATAGCAACATCTATATAGTTAAGTCTTTTAAAGATTGCTTCTTTTGAAATCACTTCTTTGTTTATTTCTCTTTTAAGTGCAGCAGAAGAAAGGCTCATTAAAGTAAGCGGTTGTTTTATTTTATGATTTGCAGTTACTACCGTAGCTACAAAAGTATTCTTTTGTTCTGCTTCAAGATATTTCTTCTGAGCTTCAGATAGTTTTAGCGCAGAATTTATTCTCGCAAGAAGTTCGATCTTATTAAAAGGTTTCTTGATATAATCAAAAGCTCCCGCTTCCAGTCCTTCCTTTGTATCTTCAGCTCCCGATTTAGCAGTAACAAGGATGACCGGGATATTTGCTGTTGAAGGATTGTTCACAAGAGTTTTGCAAACTTCAATCCCATTCATTTCAGGCATCATTACATCAAGCAAAATAAGATCAGGAAGTTCGCTTACAGCTTTATTAATTCCTGATTTTCCATCATAGGCAGTTAATATTTCAAACCCTTCTGTTTCAAGTCTGTCCTGCAACAAAAATACATTTTCAGGTAAATCATCAATTACTAGTATTCTTTTCAATTTATCAACCCGATCCGACTTTAGTGAATAATTTTTCTATTTTAAATGCCATGCTAACGGCATTAACCGGCTTTGGAATATAATCATCAAATCCATGTTTAATAATTATTTCCCGGTCGCCTACCATTGCTTTTGCTGTAACAGCAAAAACAGGAATACTTGCCCAATTAGAATTTTTCTTAATATTCTTTAATGTCTGGAACCCATCCATACCGGGCATCATAATATCCATAAGAATTAAATCGGGTATTTCATTTCCAAGAACATCAAGACATTCCTGCCCGCTATTTGCAAGTAATGTTTTACAGCCACAGGATTGTACAATCTCGTTTACAGTAAAGAGAGTATCTGGATCATCATCAACAAGTAAAACCAAAGCTTTATATTCAGTTTCATTAAAAACCACATCTGCCTGAACATTCTCTTCCTGGATTTCTTCCTCGGTGTCTTCAACATCTTTATTTTCAATAGTTCTATCCGCCAGCATAGAGGAATCTTCATGCATTTTAATTCTGTCACGTACAATCTTTAAAACATCAAGAGGATGTCCTTTTGATTTAACTGTTATTTCTTCCACAATATCATTTATAGAAATTTTTTCTGCTTCGGTAATATCTTTTGCTGTACTTATAATTATAGGTATATGACGGGTGTCGTTACTTGATTTCAGTTTATGTGATAAACTAATACCATCCATATTCGGCATTAAAAGATCCAGGATAATTAAATCGGGCTGTATCTCAATAATTTTATTGAACGCAAGCAAACTATCTTGGATGTACTCTATTTTTACTTTATCATTTTTAAAAGCTCTCTTGAACTTCTCAAATTCCATTTCATCATCATCAACTATAACAATCTTTTCTATCCGTTTTTTGGCAAGATTCTCAAGCTTTGAAAAAGCTGATAAAAGTTTTTCAGATGATATCGGTTTTACAAAATATTCAAAAGCACCAAGCCCATAACCCAAGTTTTTGTCTCCCATAACAGAGATTAAAATAACAGGGATATCTTTTGTTACAGGATTCTCTTTAAATTCTTTTAAAATATTCCAGCCATCTTTCTTTGGAAGCATAATATCAAGTGTAATAGCAAACGGTTTAATCTTAATTGCTTTCTCAAGTCCCTGTTCGCCATCTTCGGCATAAACAACTTCATAACCCCGCGAAATAAGATACTGTCCTATTGTATATCTGATTTCCGGATCATCATCAATTATAAGAATAGGATGCTTCCTGTTCTTTATTAAAGCTTCGATATTTACCCTTTGCTCTTCAGGTTTTTCAGAACTGAATTCAACTACCTTTAAAGGAATTTTGAAAGTAAATACTGAACCCTTATTCAATTCGCTTTTTACAGTTATTGATCCGCCAAGCACATCGGCAATTTTTCTGCAAATTGTTAATCCCAATCCGGTACCGCCATATTTTCTGGTGGTCGTACCATCAACCTGTCGGAATTCTTCGAAAATTATTTGGATATCGCTTTGCGATAAACCAATTCCGCTATCAGCAATATCAAAAGTTAAAGTGTTGTTATCTGTTGCTGAAACAGTCAACTCAACAAATCCTTTTTCAGTAAACTTAACAGCATTGCCAAGCAGATTAATAAGTACTTGTGTTACTCTGCCTTTATCAGTATTTATTTTAACGTGAGTGTTTACATTTTTAACAATTCTGAATTCAATATTCTTATTCAAAGTCAAAGGTTTAATTGCATTCTCAACATCCTCGATGAGTTCATCAAGTAAAACAAATTCCTCGCGTGCTTCCATTTTACCGGCTTCAATTTTACTAAGATCCAGGATATCATTTATCAGGTTCATTAATCTCCTGCCGCTTTTTAATACGACTTCGAGACGCTCTTTATTTTTTCCTTTAAGCGAACTGCTTTCAAGAATCAATTCAGTCAACCCAAGAATAGAATTCATCGGGGTTCTGAGTTCGTGAGACATATTAGCAAGGAACTGAGATTTCATCTTGGTAGAATCTTCTGCCTTTTCTTTCTGGATGGCCAATTCATCTGCTTTTTCTTTAAGCTCTTTATGAAGCTCAACTAATTTTTCATTCTGTTTAGTTATCTGTTCATTCTGCTTCTGGTATTCGTCATTAAGTCTCTTTAATTCGGAAACAAAATTTTCTAATTGAACAAGTGCCGTTGCATTTGTTAAACCAATTGCAAGCTGTTCCTGTATGCTTGTTAGATATTCCCTTGCTTCCTGTGAAGGTTTTTCGAAACCACCAAGTTCAAGAATAGCAATCGCAACACCATTGTAAACTATTGGAACAATAAGAAGAGATTTTATACCAAGCGAAAGTGCGCCCGTGTTAACGACAGGCAAATAATCTCCTGAATTTATTTCAATTGTTTCGTGGTTCTTTATCACCTGGTTATATAAATCCGATTTCCCGTTTAATATTTGATCTTCTCCAAGCCCATAAGAGCTGAGAAGAGAAATTCCTTCTTTATTGGTCAGGTACAAAGCCCCGACTGAAAGATTGCTTGTTTTAATAATCTTATATAAAGCAGCTTCGGAAATTTCTTTTAAGGTTGGATTCCGGTTTATAAGAGTAATAAACTCCGAGTATTCATGTTTTGATTTTTGGTTTTTCTCAAGGTCATCGAGCATACCATTAAAAGCTCTTGCGAGATCACCTATTTCATCTTTACTTTTTAGTGTAATCCTGTTTTTAAAATTTCCTTCTTTTGTTACTTCAGTTGCGCGGCTTAACTGCGTAAGTTGCTTTCTTATTCTATCTGTAAAAATAAAAGTGAGTATAAGTGAAAGAAGAACACCTGCTATGCCGATTATTAAAAGAATAGATTTCAGATTGGACCTTAAGTCAACAGCTTCTCCGGCTGTGTTAAAAATAAGGAACTCAATTCCGCTGTTTATTTCCGAAGCATTTGAGTTTTTAAAAATTGTTGCTACAAGATCGGTTCTGCCCGAACTTTCGGTATAAAGTTCAAAATTATTTTTTACCTTAAGTTCTTTATAAGCTTCAGCAAGATTAAATATGTAATTCTGGTTATTATCCTGGTTTGATATTTCAACAGGAGAATCATTTAATATGATTGCTACATCGGCATTAATTTTTTTTGATAATTCATTTAGAAATGCCCCTGACAGAATCCTGCCATAATAATAGAAGTTTCCTTTATCATCAGAATATTTCTTTACAACCGCATGAGGATTATCTTTAAAAAATTCCTCTAAGGAAAAATTTTTCTTTGCCAGGTAAGTATTATCCTTAGAATACCAACCCGTTAAAAGGTGTGTGCTCTTTTCTTCCTCAAATACAAAATCAATGTTCTGCTGGTTTTGAAGAGAAGAAACTCCCTGACTATTTTTTATAAAAAATTGAAAATCATCTTCGGTATCCTGCATCATTTCGCCGTATGAATAAATGAAATCGTTTGCCGACCTGACAAGATATTGGGATCTTTGAGATGTCAGAGCGTTGTACATAATAGAATAGAAAGCTATTGCCGAGCTTCCTATTATAAGTACAACAATTGCGAAATTTATTAGCAGAATACGATAGCTGATCTTCATTACGAATCTCTTTGCAAAACTTTTCGGATCGAGATGAGCAGTTCATCAAAATCGTAAGGTTTGCTGATAAAATCGTTCGCCCCCATTTTGGCTGAATCAATGGCGCTTTTAACATCAGCATACGCTGTTAAAACTATTATTTTAGCCTTAATACTTTGTTCAGTTAATTCTCTAAGAACATCAAACCCATCCTTACCGGGCATTTTCAAATCTAATAGAAGAAGATCAACATTATTAGATGTCAAATATTGAAAAGCATCATCACCGCTATTAACATAATCAACGTTGTATCCAACCTCTAACAGTTCATCTTTAAGAGCTGTGCAAAGGTTGATATCATCATCAACAATAAGTATCGATTCCATATTATATTATCATTCATTAATAGATTTTTGATCAAGTTTATAATACTTTATTCTTTCTTTATGGCTATCAACTTCATCCTGAATTACTTTCTTAGGAGACGTAGATGATAATCTTTCCTTTAATGTTGGAAGGATTTCCCCTTTTATAAGTATTACAAGTTCTTTCTTTCTTACTATTTTCTCATCACTGCCAAAGATATATCTTAGGCCAAAAAACCACCAGGGAAGATCTTTTAGGAAAGGAACCCCTGTGCGGTTCATAGACTCTTCATTAATAAAAAGACCTCCAAGTACAGCTTCTTCACCATTTAACATTACAACTTGGGTAGTTGCATTTGTCTTTCTAATTTCAGTTGTAGTTGCACTTTGAGAGAATGTACTTCTTTCTACAAGTATATCCATAAGCATGTAGTTTACATTATCTTCCTGATATACATAAGGAGTAACTTCTATTATTGTGCCTGTAGGGAAAAATGTTTCGATTATATTGCCGGCAAAATCCTGTTTCTTTACTGAAAAGTCGGAGCCAACCTGTATTCTGCCCTTGTTTCTATCCCTAACAATAATATTGGGGCTTGCAATAATTTCTCCAAGATTTTCTTCTTCAAAGAATTTGAACATAGCAGTTGCTTCACCAAAGAAATTGCCAACATCAAACTCAGAAGCAGAGTTCAAATTAAAGTCCGGTGGATTTTGCTGAGTACCTGTACCATCATCAGTTTCGGATTGAGTTGAAGTTCCAACTATTTCTCCGCCAATAGATAAACCATCTTTTGATAATAATACTTTCCAGTCAATACCTCTGTTCCTTGATTCGTTAACATCCATTTCAAAAAATACAGCGGATATTTTTACATCTCTCGAATCAACTGAGGCATATGTTCCGGGAGTTCTGTCAATAGTTGGATCATCTTTCCTTTTTACAACAATTATATCTTCCTTCTCCTCAAAGGTAAGTCCTGAATATTGAACCAGAACAACAAGTGCTTTATCATAAGCCATATTGCTTATTTCTAAACCAATTGCTACATCGGATTGAACTGTAGAAATAACTCTTTTACCTGTTGAGCTTTCACTTATTTTACTAAGCAGCTCAATAGCTTGGTCAAATGTTACATTCGCTGAAAGGGTAACAAGTTCATTGGGATTAGTGTATCCTTTAAATTGTTTTTCCAGGTACTGTTGCGGAAATGTCTGTACTGCCAGAAGCAGGATGACAAAAAAGATTTTGGCTGTTGTTTTCATTTTTATTCTCTCAATCATTTATTTATTTTTTCTTGTTCAAGTTCAAGTTCAATTTTCTCTATAATTCCACCCTTGTTAAGAATAAAGCTTACTTTATTCCTTTCATAATCTATCTTAGTTAAGTATCCGAGGTATACGGGTTCTCCTTCCCAAACGAGATAAGTGTTCCCTTTATTATCTGCGAGAAAAGCTCCTTCAGGAATAAGTGCAAGTAGTTTTGCTCCCTGAACATCAAGCAGCAAATCAAAGTTAGGCGAAATCTCGTTCCTTATAACCGGATAAAATGCATCATAAACCTGGTTAGTTGAAAGATTGTTTTCCACTAAAGATGCAGTTATAAAACGATCAGTAGACGAAAAATATGTACCGACATTCATCGTGAAGCCAACAAGGAAATTAGGTTCACCTAATTTATCGGTAACTACCTGGTTATTAAGCGCCATGCTGGTAATCTTTTTTAATTCCTTGCTTTGCTCAATAGAATAAATCAGCTTGAAGAGGTCATTGTATGTAGCACTTCCGCTTAACTTATATTCAAAATAAAAGAATTCTTTGTCCTGCCTTTGTTCCAGAAATTCAATATCAATTTGCGAAGCTTCTGAAAAAGGTGAGCTTACATTATTAATAAAATTGTAAAACTTTATTGATGAGAGCTCTTGTGGAATATTGAATTTCCTTGCTGCAAGTATTGAATCCAGGACCGAGGATCTTTGCAGAAGATCCTGATACTGATGGGTAAGCTGTTCAGTATTGTAATTATTAGATTTCAATTCTTCGAGCTTACTTCTTTTTTCGTTCAGTTTACTTCTTTGGAAAAAGAAAACATATATACCGCTGATAAAAACTATCAGCAGCAGTAAACCTACTAAACCGAGGGTATTTCTTAATTTCTTATTCATATTAATTCTTCTTATAGTTTGATAAATCAAATGTTAAAACAAACCTGTAAGTGTTCTGCTCCCTGAGAGCTTCAAAGTTTACACTTTTCAAAGTAGCTGATTCAATTGAGTATGCAAATTCTGTTAGAACTTTCCTGTCTAGTGAATAGCCTTCAATTGAAACAATATTATTCTCCCCATAATTTAATTTTGTTAACCACATTGTATGTTTATTGCCGACAAAGTTGGAAACATT